>JAYUVA010000757.1:0-3915 GCA_043754375.1 Candidatus Kuenenia sp.
GCGCCCAGATTGATCCATGTGCGAATCTGTTCGATCGCATCTTCGGGCAGCTTCGGTTTCTTAAACGGCATGTGTGGATCGGCCGTATGCTCAATCAATGCCACCAGGTGACTGTCGTCCGCGGCATCGGTCACGAACCCGCTGCTCATCAGCAATTCGCGCGACGACAGATCGAAATCGCCTTTCACGGATTTGCCGCCATGACAATCCAGGCAGTGTTTTGTCAACGTCGCTCTAACGGACGACTTGAACATCGCCAGTCCCTTTTTCGCGCGTTCCGGATGATCGGGAGGCAATGATTTCGTTTCATCGGCGATGATCGGCTGAGTCAACGCGATCAGAACGACAAGACGCACGGCAAGAAAACCGCAACGCATCAGGAGGACTCCTTGAAGGCAGGATTCTGCCACCAACGCAAGGCACGCAGGCAGCAAGGTGAGAATCTCATTGTACGCAGACGGTTCGTGGTTCCAAAGGCATTGTAGCCCTCTCGCTCCGTCGAGAGGAGCCAGCAGCGGGGCTACGTCATTGAAGTTGCAGCGCGGTAACTCTCAGTCTCGGAGAGTCAGGCTGCGATAGCGCCAGAATTTGATTTAGAACCCTCGTTATTTCTTTTGCATGCTGACTGACACAGGCTCATCACGGCGGAGCGTGATGGCTACGGAGAAGCAAAGCGGTTCACTTCAGCCCATAGAATTTTTTTGCCGTTTCACCAAAGATGGCATTCTGGTCTTCCGTGCTGATGGTTCCCAGCACTTCGTTGAGTGCCGAGAAGGCAATTTCATAGCTGGCGGCGAGTTCACAGACGGGCCAGTCGGAACCGTACATGCAGCGTTGGGGACCAAAGGCTTCCAACGCCGTATTGACGTAGGGTTTCAGATCTGCTGGCTTCCAGTTTTTCCAGTCCGCTTCGGTCACCATGCCGCTCAGTTTGCAGTAGATGTTCGGGAACTTTGCGGCGGCCTGAAGGTCTTTCTTCCACTCGTCGATCTTCTGATCTTTGATCTTTGGCTTTGCGAGATGGTCGATCACCATGGGCAGTTCGGGCAGCATCTGCGCCAGCGTGGGAGCATGCTTCAGGTGCTGCGTGAAGAACAGCAGGTCGAATGGGACTTTGTATTTCTGAAGCACCTTCAGACCACGCACGACGTCCGGGCGGATGATAAAATTGTCGTCGGGTTCCGCCTGCGTAATGTGCCGAATCCCGACAAATTTCGGATGCTTCACGAATTCATTTAACTGCTCTTCGCATTTTTCGGATGCCAGATCCACCCAACCGACGACACCGGCAATAAAATCATGCTGCTCCGCCAGTTTCAGAACCCAGCGGTTTTCTGCAACATCATGCTGGGTCTGCACAAATACCGATTTGTCGATGCCACACGCCTTGAGATGCGGCTTCAGGTCTTTCGGCAGGAAATCACGACAAATGGGAACATGCTTCGGATCGTGAAGCCATGCATAGTCAAACGGCAAATCAAGTTTCCAGAAATGCTGATGAGAATCAATAATCATTTCAAAACTCCAGTGGCACGAAGGAGGTCCGGACGCAACAATTGTCGCGAGTTTGAATGGTGTCGTCGAGCGCACACCAGAGTCTGTTTGTCGCTCTCATCATTTTCCGAGTTCTCACTCGATGTCACTCTACAGCCCCGACACCGATCCGTGGAAAGCACAACGCTACCGTGACGATTCCGAGTGGAACGATCTGAAACACATGCTGGAATCTCGCCAACAGAAAACCGATCCATGACCGAAGTCACTCGGCAAGTCTCTTAAACCGCTTCGCGGTGAATCACGCGAAGCACCGCGAAAACCAACAAACAACAAAATCTGATTCCGAGCGAACTCGCGGACACGATTCGTCGATGAACCCAAAAAATCGCATTTCAAACCACGGATGACACGGATAGAATCGCAAACGCAAACTCGCAGCGCTGGACGATCTGAAAAAGTCACTGCTGCACCGGGCGCTCTCGGGAGAACTCTAATGAATAAACCTGTGCTTCTTCCGTGTAATCCGTTTAATCCGTGGTAAAAAAATCGCATTTCAAACCACGGATGACACGGATGACACGGATAGAATCGCAAACGCAAACTCGCAGCGCTGGACGATCTGAAAAAGTCACTGCTGCACCGGGCGTTCTCAGGAGAACTCTAATAAATAAACCTGTGCTTCTTCCGTGTAATCCGTGTAATCCGTGGTAAAAAAACGGCTCAACGACAAATAAAGTGCATAGGCCCTCAAGTCGATGTGACTGCGATTCATCCTGAAAGGATGGCAGAAATTAGCCGGTGGTCGCCGACAGGCGCACCACCGGCTAATCTCTTAAACCGCTTCGCGGTGAATCACGCGAAGCACCGCGAACACCAACAAACAACAAAATCTGATTCCGTGCGAACTCGCGCACACGATTCGTCGATGAACCGATATTCTGTGTTCAGCGTGACCCTGTTGAGATTATCGCAAGGCGACTCAGCAGCATGGCCGCGATTGCGATGGCCAGTGGTGTCAATGCGGCGAGGATGGAGAGACTCATCAGTGCTTCTGTGCGACCGTAATGCATTTCGTTGTAGAGCCGCGTGATGACGGGTTCCACCTGAACGGGGCGGAGAATGGACGCAACGGTCACGTCCCAGAAACAACGGTGTGCGACGATGAGTCCGCCCAGGAGCCAGCGGCCGGTTGTGAGTCGCCAGCGAATCGCGGCCATCTGCCTGCGGATGCCGGACTCTTCAGACACCGCCAGCAAATGCGCCGAATGCAGCGCCGCCGGATCAGCGACGCGCATCAACAGCAGCACGACCGCGACTGCAAAAGGAAGGACCGCGAACGTCTGCCCCAGCAGCATCGGGAGCCATGTGTCGTAAAGTCCTCGCAGTCCAGGCAACTGAAACATGGCCAACAGAGCAAGGCTGAGGACCAGTGAACCCAGCAGACCGGGCAGTAACAGACTCATCCCCAAAAATCTCCTGAGCGGAATGGCGCTAGCCACCGGTAATTGTCCCTGAAATCGCACCATGAACCGGCGGCTAGCGCCGTGCCGCTCACCAATCCCGGTACAGATTCGGAGGGCGATCCCCAGCGACATGACCGTGGCCCCGACGGCAAATCCTGTCGAAGTCAGAATCTGAACAAGGGCTTGTCTCAACGTTGCGTTTTCCAGCATCAGCATTCCGCCGCGTATGATCGGCAACGCATTGTGAAAGAGTGGCCATAACACGAACAACACGATCCCCGGGGTCAGCAATGCGGAAAATTGCACAGACTTCCAGACAGACGGACCACCGCTTAACCGGTGATCGCAGACCAGGCTGTTCCCGTCTGCCACGGGTGTCTTCAGCAATGCGTATAACGCCGGTGCAAGCATCACCAGTTCGCACAGCAGCGGCCCCGCCATCATCCTCAGGGAATCCCACAGCGGCAGGCGGGCCGCATGAGCGTCAAAGAGCCACACCGACCACGAAATCGGATAACGATCAATCTGCATCAGCGCGGCCGTTTCAAATTCCTGAAACGTGACCAAAGCCATCACACTCCATGCAACGAGCGGCGCTTGCCATTCGCCAACGATCTTCAGCCGCAGCCAGCCAGCCCACCATGTTGCCGACCCCATCCTGTTACGCAGCAGGACCCATGAATACAGCGACTCATCAACCGCATTTCTGAGCGGCAGCAACATGAACAGCGCCACGCCGACGGCCATGCAGCGAGACAGCATTAACAGACCGTACAGTCCTTCGGTGCAGATCGCGGCAGTCAGAGGACTGGTTCCGGAAGTCAGTTGAGTCACCGTCAGACGGTAGTTGAACCCAATCAGCAGTTCCGGCAAAAAGAACGGAAACAGGGCCAACAGCAATCGCAATCGCCGCGACCGGACGGTGGGTGATGCTTCGATCCGTGTCGCCAGCATG
>JAYUVA010000758.1:0-3252 GCA_043754375.1 Candidatus Kuenenia sp.
GATGGCGACGCCATTGTGGTCGCACACAAGCCAGAAGTGCTGCGGCTGCGTGATTCGGACGGTGACGGACGCGCGGATGAATTCGACGTCGTGGCGTCCGGCTGGGGTTTCAGCGATGACTATCACGACTGGACGACGGCACTCGTGCGTGATCGCAACGGCGATTTGCTGGTCGGTTTGGGCAGTGACTATTCACAAAACAAGCGACCAGCCGACAACGATCGCTGGCGTGGCACGATCCTGAAGATCGATTCCACGGGGAGCATTTCGCCAATCGCAACTGCGTTTCGATTCCCGATGGGGATGGCCTTTGATCGCAATCAGAACCTGTTCGCAACCGACAATCAGGGTGTGCAGAACACGTTCAATGAGATCAATCATGTGAAGTACGGAAAACACTACGGTGTTCCCTCACGCCACGAAGTCGCGGGCGTCGAGCCGCCGGAAACTCCAGCCTTGATGGTTCCTCATCCATGGACGCGAAGTGTGAACAGCATCCTGTTTTTTCCGGAAGACTTTTCGAATCCGGATCTGGCCGGACATGGAATCGGTTGCGAGTACGATTCTCGATGTCTCATTCGTTTCACGGTTCAGGAAGTCAACGGCGTGCAACAGGGCGCGTGTTATCGTTTTAGTCGTCCTGATCAGCCCGGTGGAGGTGGCAACTTTGTCGGCCCAGTGGCGTCCGCCATTGGGCCCGACGGAGCGTTATACATTGGAAGCATCTGGGACAGCGGCTGGCAAGGTGGCCCGAACACCGGCAGTATCGAACGGCTGACGGCAGGCGCGTCGATGCCAAACGGAATTCGCGAAATCCGCGCGACAGCGGCGGGCTTTGAGGTCACATTCTTCAAGCCGCCTGAAAACGCGGCTCGGATGAGTACTGCGGCAACCTGGTCAATTCAGGGATACACACGGCTCTGGAGTGGCAGTTACGCCACGCCCGATTCAGAACGTCACACGCTCACTCCCGTAACTGTGAACTTGTCCGATGATCACAGGACTGCGATTCTTGAAGTTCAACCGTTGAACGCGGGTTTTGTGTACGAGATCGGAGTCGCTGAATCAGTGGCCAGTAAGGAAGGTTTTTGGCCGGCAGAAGGATTCTATTCGATGAAAGCTGTGCCGTAAGATCTCGTATTCCGCGCGCGGTTGGCATCGGCTCGTTTAACCGCGTGCTTAGCGGGCCGCGTTCCGCTGGATGGATTCCAAAGCGCGGGGCGTTGCCCACGCGGTTAAACAAAAAAACGACCCCATTTCCAGTGATTAAGCGGGGCATTGAATGAATTCGGATCGGCCCTATTGACCAGGTGTACCCGACTGAGGAGTCACGGCCGGTGGCGGATCAGGTTCGCCGGGAAAATCGTAGGCTTCGAAGTCTGAGAAAAGATGCTCGCTTAAAAAGACCTCTGCCTGTTCATCCAGCATCGCCAGATAGGCAATCGCAACCCCTCGGTAACTGGATTCACCCCCTTCAGAGATCACAGCTTTCAAAAGTGAAAGTGCCGATTTCAGATTCGCTTCTTCCAGACGAATCATGGCGAGCAGAAACAATATTTCAGCACGCGATGCCGGCAGTATCTCCATCCCCACACTCAACGTATCGAGATGCCGCATCGGCCACACCGGGACCGGTGCATTGACCATGATGTTTGCGTCTGCCACCATCGGCAACGACAGCAGCGACCCGACGTATGGTTCGTGCATGGACATCACATTCTCCAGTTCCTTCAACTGCGCTGACCATGTGTCATAAGCCGACGTCAGATCACTGATCGCCAACTGAGACAAGGCGGTCGGAAACTGCCAATCCGTACCGGCCATCTTCTCAGGCTCCTGACGCGCTGGTTCGGCCATCATGGCCAGTGCCTGATGAGCTTCCTCCAGTCGACCCACTTCCAGCATCAACTGTCCACGCTTGACAACTCCCAGTGGATCTCGACTCACGGATTCCTGATCGTCGTCCAGCAATTCCAGCGCGGCAACGCCAAACCCGGCGTTATCGATTTCTGTCGCAAGAGCCACTAATTGGGTGACTCGATCTTCTTCGTTTTCCGGCGTGACTTGTTTTTCAATGTATTCATCCATACGTTTCTGATTGTCACGAATCATGTCGCGATGATCCCGTCGCAACCCTTGTTGTTCGGAAAGGAAAGCCTGAATCTGCGGGCTTTCAGAATCCAGATACTTGTCCTCCAGCAGCGGCAGCAGATGATCGATGGCCTCTCCTGCAAGGTCAATCCGATTCTGCTGACGGTAGATTTTAAACAGTTCACCCCAGGCGATTTCATCGTCCGGCTCCGTCACCAGAGACTGTCGATAGGCCATGACGGCCTGGAAGTAACGCATCCGCTTAAGGCGATCTCCAGGTTGAGGGCCTCCGACCATCTGTTCCAGTTCACCCAGACGCGCATACGCCATTCCCAGCAATCGATACGCGCTGGCATTACTGGAAGCCTGATCCAGCGCAAGATTCAATCGTCGAATGGTGAGATGCGAGGAGGCAATGGCTGACATCGCTTCTGCTGGTGACTCCGGCTGCATGCCGGCAAGAGTAGTGTAATGCATTGCCAGGCGAAGATTTTCATCTACGGAAGGACGGATGCGGTACACATGTTTCTCATAAAAGTTCGGTTCGCGGGCGAATTCCCGCAGCGTCGATGGAACACTTTCAGCGATTCGAAAGGCTTTCTTTATCCAGTCCGGGGCACGGCCAGCGCGTTCCACGGCGGGGATCGCCGGGCTGACACGTTCCAGGATAGCCGCCGAGGCTTCAATACTGATCGGAATCCACTGCTGTGTTTGAGCCAGGTGGAACATGGATCGATAGTCGGGCAGACCCGGCGGTGCCAATCGTGTCATCGCGTGGGTAATGCGAAATTCCGTCAAGGCATCTTCAGACACTTTCACTTTTGCCTTCATCGTCTCTTCGTACTTCTTCAGTTCTGTCTTATCCTGTGTCTTGTCTTCAGGCGGTGGCGTCGGCTGGAAAAGTGTCGTCAGCAGGATGGAGTGCCTTGCGAAGACCGATTTGGCAAGTTCTGGTTTTTCATCCGCGTCACCAGGACGACCGAAGGGCAACATTCGGCTGTCAATAAAACTTTTACGTCCGTTCCAGATCAGCAGATCGCCCTGCTCCAGGCGTGTATGCAGAATGTTTGCAGCCGGATCAAGATCCTTAAGTTGTGCCGCAAAGGTCTCCATCGTGATGCGTGTGTCGTTGTCAAACCCCCAGCCCAGCGGTGCAGCCCC
>JAYUVA010000759.1:0-4340 GCA_043754375.1 Candidatus Kuenenia sp.
TTCGTCTTCAAAAAAGCCTTTCTCCCGGGCAATCACGAGAGGTGCGCAGTCGGTGAGCTTAATGAAGCCGAACTTCAAATCCGTCTTTTCGAGTAGTAAGCCTGCATTCGGCGCGGCCGATACGGAGGGCGAAGCGGCTGCAGGATCTCCGCGACCAGGCTCCGTCGTTTCAGCGGCAGTGGGCATCGAATCGGATATCGCGGGCGACAACGCCGAGGCAGTATCAGTTCGCGCGGCAGGTGCCGACGTTGAAGTCGAGGGTTCCGAGTTGGCGCATCCAAATACTGAACTCATCAGCAGAAAGACGAACGAGCAAACTGCCGACGCATTTCGGCGTGCGAGAAGCAAAGCCACGAAGAGCTCCGAAATCTGTGATGACAAAATGAGCTCCAGTCAACTGAAGGCTCCTGAAATCAATGATTTGCAAAGCATGTGCCGTTCGTGGCATTTCCATTTGAAAAAATGGCGACGGTGACAATGCTGAACCTGTCATCAGCATGGATGAGAGAGTGGTTGATCTTATTTCAGAAAACAGGCTGTCCGTGAGCATCGTCCCCAGGCTGCCAACAATCAATGCACGTCTGCGTGAATAGTCGGCAGTGCGGACCGCGTGTGGATCAACACGTAATTCGCCCGCAAACACCGGCGGCTAGTGCTTTGTCACTCACAAAAATACCGGGATTCAGACAGACTCCTGGAGACGATTATCAGAATGCGTATGTTGCCTGCAGATAGAACTGTTCTGCATCGGGTCGAGCCAGCGGACCCTGGGTGATGGCGTTGCCGTAGAGAAACCAGAAGTATCCCGCCTGCAGGTTAAATGCTTTGCTGTAAGTCCATGTGCCGACGATGTCCAGTTCGTTCCCGAGGCGGGGACTGCCGCTGCCTGGCAGTGCGGTTCCGACGAGGTTGTAAATCACATTTGAAGCCTGAGCTTGCTCAAAGTCATGCCACTGGCTCACCAGGGTGAATTTTTCGTGAGGCTTGAGGCCGGCTTGAACTCCATAATCCAGCAGGTTCTGGCCAGCCAGATTGTCCATCTGTCCCCAGTACGCATGGCCCAGTGGATACAGCACATTGAACGTATTGATCGTGCCGGTTGACGGATCATTGTCGCCCGAGCCCCGGTAGAAGATAGCACCGATCGATGGCTTCCATGTGACATCTTCAAACGTGTAACCGCCCAGAGCCCCGACCATCCCTGCCAGAACATCACGGTACGCAGGAGATCCAAAATTGTCGTCTCCGAACTGAAATGCCCCCTCGGCATCCCAATTCCAGGTGCCCACCAGTTTCTTGCCGTCCTTGACCGGTTTCTTACCGGCAATGCGTGAACCGATCGTATGCCGACTGCCATCCATCAGAGCCGGGCTTGACTCTTTTTCGTCAAAGTACAGGTAATAGAAATCGTACGTATTGTTTTCGATACCCTTGAATGTGGAATAGACACCGCTGATCGTGCGACTTTGGTCCGCAGGGTCAAAGCTGTAAGGTCGATTGGTGCCGCCGGAAGTTCCGTTGACACTCTGCATCGAAAACGCATCGACATCCCAGTCGCTGCTGGTATACATCAACTTGTGACCCTCGAAGTTACGAAACGTGTTGGCCCAGGCCAGAGGTGACAACAGTCGCTGCGAACCGTACTGCAGGAACTGGCGACCGTAACGGTACTTCAACTTTCCGTCACCAACTTCACCCAGATTGAGCTCCGCATACATCTGCAGAATATCTGTCCGATTGATGTCAATCACCGTGGGTGAATACGGCGCATCCAGACCGAACATGGAGGCATCGATCGCCTGGACATAGCCTCCGATAAAGTCGTTGTAGTTGGCTTGCACATACGGAGTGAAACGCCAGAGGTCATATGCCGAATGCCCAGGACCGCCAGGTCGAAGGCGATTTTTTTCGTTCATGTAACGATAACGAAGTTCAGCGCCGACACTGTACTTCAGGTCGCCGACTTTTTGATCTTTCAGACACGAGAAGATCGGCTTGTCGCCTGCCACGCTGTCGAAGAGTGAATGGATATCGAGCACTTTGTAGTCGCAGCATGCGGAATCGACATCTTCGCCGGATCCATCCTCCGCCAAACCGGGAACTGTCACCGGATCGACGGCGCAACCTTGCGGTGCGCAACCGCCCGGACTTGCGCTCTGAACAACGCCGGACTGACCGGCTGAACAATCTGGTGATCCGACCGCAGCCGGCATCAGCATGAGCACAAAAATTGAAGTTCTGCGAATCCCCGCTTTCAGAGTCATCCTGACGTCTCCAGCAATATTCCCTTTTCCCTGTCTCCGCCCTCCTGGAAAAAAGACAGGTCATTGCCTTTGATGATTCGACCGGACAATGAACGGAAAAAGACGATGATTCTGATTGCCTTGCCATTCGCCCTGCGGGGCTTATCAACTGGCGGAATATCCGGAAGAGATGCACCAGATCGCGAGCTCAAAAACGAGCGGATTCGCACGTTGTTGCCTCGTCAGATCCGAGATGCAGAATTCGCCGGTGCGGGCGACGGGAAGCATCGTCCACCTGTGCATTCACCATACGAACGCTGCCGTGTCGGTCATTCGATGTGCGTTGCCGGTTTACCGCTTTGCAACAGCGAACAAATAGGTATTCAGCACCGCATCCGCGTCATCCAGGTATTCACCGGCCGAGATTGTCTCAACAAAGTTGAAGCCAAGTGATTCAAGCCACTCCGTCGGATTATCGGCCCCGAAGATGAAGGCTTCGCCAAGCGAATCCATCCCTTCGAGAAAGCGCGTGATATATTGGTTATTGGTGCGTCCGGTCACTACCGCAGTGTTCACGAAATCGCACCAAACACAACTGAGAGGGTTCTGAAGGAGCACCAGCAGCGAACGGAGAATTCGTGCGTTTTCAACCGCTGAGAAATACATCGAACAGCCTTCGTAGACGATGACTGTCGGAACCGTGGGATCAAATCCAGGATGCTGTCCAATGACCTGCGCCAGATCATCGATCTTGAAGTTTGCACTCAGCATCATGCGGCGATCACTGAACTCCTGTGGAAGCAGCTTTGTGACGCGCTCACGCTCGGCAATCATCTCCGGCAGATCCACTTCAAAAAACGTGACATCGGGAAGTTCTGCGGCATGGCGAATGGAACGCATATCAAGCCCAGCGCCCAGCAGCACAACCTGTCGCAGGTCTGGCACCTGCTGGATTAATTCGTCAATGTGCTGAGATCGCGTCAGCACCATGTCCTTGAGCTGAGGCAGAGTCGCATGCAGATGGTTGGCCAATAATTCACCATGCGGACCGGCAACCAGATTCGCATGGGGACAGTGAGTTTTCAGTCTTGGATGAGCGGATTGTTTGGCACGAAGTCCCGCGATCATGCGCGCGGATGCCTTCAGTTTGTGGCTGAACAGAGCTGATCTGGACGGATTCCCGGCGGTCGGAGTCAACTGAATTGTGGGCTGTGCGAAGTACTTCATTTCTGCTTCGGCGGTGAGTTCACCATTCGAATAAAAACGCACCTGAAGAGTCGCCAAAACACGGCTGCCGCGAAAATATCGCTTGATAATGTCTTCGGCCTGGACATGTTCGATTTCGCAGATCCCGGTGAGGTGACCTGTGCTCGGACTTTTGTATCGCACGTTCATCCCTGCCAGCCACAGCGATGCTGACACGTCGTCCCGACATGGATGAATGCCTGCCAACGGAACGCCCCTGAGCAGAGTGGCAAGCGCAAGGCCTCCGGTATAGTCGGCAGACAACGACACAAGCGCCGCCTGATGAGTCCCATGCTGATTCGTCGTCGCCTTGTTCAGCGGCAGCAGCGTCTCACAATAGCCATCTTCAACCTTGGTAACGTTCCAGTCAGACTGTTCCAGAACGGGGATTGACGCTCTGAGAAGTGAAGTCATCAGCACCGGATTAATTCGTATCTGATAGTCCTGTTCCCATGTGATGTCATTACTCTGAACAATCTGCTGAGTCATTCAACGGAATCCTTAAACGGGCGAGCGATTGAAGGGATAATTCCGCGTCGCAGCATAAGGAGGAATTAGATTAACTCAACAGAATCTCACTTGAATCTTTTTTGACTCATTCCGAATATCACAGCCTGACCGGCCCAGGGGTGGGAACTACACGCATGCACAGGTGGGCGGCCTGTCACAACGGGAAGACTTTCTGGTTGAACCTGAAGGAAGCTGGAAACCTTTGCGGGTTCTGTCGATGTGCCGTTCTATTTTTGCACGACATCGAACCGGACGCTGGCGGGAGGTTGATTGAGGATGCACAGTCAGCAATTTTGTTTAACCCTGAGCCGCAGGCGACGGCTTCCGGTGACGCCGTCGCCT
>JAYUVA010000760.1:0-8824 GCA_043754375.1 Candidatus Kuenenia sp.
CGGGTTGCGGGTTGCGGGTTGCGGGTTGCGGGTTGCGGGTTGCGGGTTGCGGGTTGCGGGTTGCGGGTTGCGGGTTGCGGGTTGCCGAAGTACGGAGATTGCGTGTTTTTACCCGGAACGGGTTTCACAACAAAGCCTGGGGTCGCCGCATTGCGGCGCACCCCAGGTCACGGAACGACGGAGATTCGAACCCCAACGGGGTTCCACAATGGCCGCGTTTGAACGATGCGCGCGGTGTGGAACCCCATTGGGGTACGGGGGCCAATTGGTTGTTTTTCCTGGGGTGCGCCGTTGTCACGGCGACCCCAGGCTCTGTTGTGGAACCCCGTTGGGGTTGCATCGCAAGTCTCATGTTTCAGTCTGGATAAATGCGGGGGCGGTAATCATTGTCCGGGTCAAGAATACCCATGAATGACAGCCCCGTCTGTCCTTGACGCGTGCCCGGATAAAATAGCACCACCGGAACGTTGGACGTGTTGCCGTCCAGATGCCTGAGCAGTGCAGAGGATCGATAGAACGGATACAGAGCTCCAGCACGTGCGACCAATGCGACGGTTCGATCCACCTGGTCAGGATTCTCCAGGGCGTGCTGTTGAATAATGCGGCTGCATTCACCGGCGATTCCATTGGGGCCGTCGATGAGGTGACTGATCTTTTCCGACAGCATGGCCAATCCACGGTTTCGGTCCAGTCGTTTTTCCATACTGATCAGTCTGGATGCAAACGGCTCAGGTTCCCGGCGAATCCGATCCAGCATCAGCTTCTGCAGATCAATGGTCAGAACCACCCAGCCGTTGCTGATCAAGGACGTTCCCAACTTGCGCACTTCGGCTCGCAGGGCAAATTCTTCCTGAGGATCATACTGAAGGATCGCAAACCGATAGTTGCGCATGGTGCTGATCTGTGGACCGCCATCACGAATCAGATCCGCACGAAGATCGCTGATGGCCTGCTGCAGTTTGCTTTCGTCAAAGAGACCGGCATTCATGCGACTTCTCCAGTCATCGTGGAGTGTGAGGCGAGAATTCCAGAAGCCCTGGCCCAGTCTTCAAGAGAATCGTACTGCCAGTTGAACTCCTGCAATCCGCTTTGACGCAGAAGCCCTACGGCCGAAATTCGACGCAGGCGGGCGAAGACTTCATCTGCATCGAGCCCAAGCGAAGCAACGTAGGGATTCTGCAGGAGTGTGCCGTCAAACCTCGTAAAGCGGAGCAGATACATCAGATAAGTCAGGCTGACATCATCGACTCGCATGGTTTGTAGTTCGGCGGTGTCGTCATTGCTGACCAGCAGTCCAGCCTGCTCGGCCGAGTGGATCAGTTTTCGAGTAAACTGTATCCGAGTGGAGATCTGCCAGCGTGCGGGACACATCTGGTCGATCCATTGAACAACGATGGTCCGCCGAATCGCTTGCTTTCCTTCAGCGCGTCGCTGAGCAAGATAGACACCTGTAAACTGGCGGTAGAGCGGATCGGCCAGTTGCAGATGCCAATGACAGATCAAACGACGAACAAAAGGCGACATCGTCTGCCATCCGGCGAGGACTCGCAGAGCTTCCGGCCAGGCGTCAAATCTTTCTCGCAGAGTTGCCAACAGCATGCGAACTCGCGGCAGGCTGCGCGCACCAAACCAGTACTCGGAAAACACTGTTTCCGGATCTGGATTCTTTCCGTCAGATGAAGCATGCTGCCAATAGACACGGCATTCATCGATGGCGAGGTCACACTTCAAAAGGCGAGTGTGAAATCTGGTGACTTCAGCGGCCAGACATTTCACCGTGATCTCCGATAGTGCGGCATCGGGTACTCGTCTGACAGTGGGACAAGTCCGGCGACAAGATTCTTCGCCGTCAATTCCAGTGATTCCGGTACATCACCACGCAGTCGGCGACCTACTGGAACTTTTTCGACCGAGATCTTGCCGTGCCTCTTTGCCCAATCTTCAAAGGCATTACGGTCCCAGTTGCTCGTGACTACAGATGCCAGTCCGGGCAATGCTTCCATCGGCGCTGCTCCGCTGCGTTTGAGAAACTGGAATCGATCCTCGAGTCGTTCGTCGATTGCAAAACCAAAGCTAAACAAAGTGTTGAGTTCGTCAGCATCATGCGATTGCGAACGAAGCTCCGCGTCGAGCCGTGCGGCTGCCTCGCGAACTCCCTGATACACAGCCCATGCGCCGGTTGTGGGCAGAAGTCTGCTGAACAGGTCTTTTCCACCAAATTCGCTGGCCAAATCAGTCCGCCACCAGCCGAGACGCTTCTCTTCGCCACGCTCTCCCGCCCAGCCAACCGCAATCTGCGCAACGAGTATCGCGTCCAGAACCGATAGTGCAATCGGCTGTGGCTTCCTCGTTGTGATCGACATGCGATTGTTCCATTTCAAAATCAGTGATCAGTTTGCCCGGAAAAGCTGGCCACGTAGGATACAATCGCCGACGCCCGATATAAAATCTGCGGGGCGGAAAAACACGGCGATTATCCGATAGGTGTTCCGCAAGGGTAGTGGGTCGTCAGATTTTCAGGTTGAAGGCACAATCCATGGAGATCATTGATTCAATTTGTGTTGAGCATAACGGCATCCGACGGTACATTAATCTTGCAGTAGGCGACTTGGCCAATTTACCGCCAGAACATGCTGTCGGTGCGATCATGGTCTTTGCATTTTCCGATGACTATGCTCCCATTTCAGGGTTAAACAAATTTACTGGCTGTGCATACTAAATCAACAGACCGCTAGCTGCGGGTAATTCGCCTGCAAAGACCGGCGGCGAGCGCCTTGCCGCTCACAAAACCTCAATTCTGACCGCGCGAAGTATACACGCTGGAAATCATGAGCCACTCTGCCGGAGCATCATCTGAGAGGTGGAAATGGTTTGACGCAGACGGGATGGCAGCGCCGTCGCGGATAATCCTGACAAAAGATCGACATCTCAGTCGAGCCGCGTCGGCCTGACGCAACAGCGAGCATTCAGATGATCGTGGCGAGCCCCTGCTGAATGAGAGTTGCAGAAATCCTCAGTCCTCAATCGTCAATAACCTCGATTTCAGAAACTCGTAGGCCGCATCCCGTGACAATTGAGGAAAGGAATGCGGCACCGCAGCGGCAACCGTTTGCAACTCAGCTTCTGCAGAGTATAAGCGATAGACCGCCCCGGCAGACTGCATGACTTCGCGAACGCCTGCAGCGGCGAAATCGTCGTCTTGCGCAGCCATACAGGCCATGCACGATCGAACCGCTGCTATAGCCTGTGTCTGCAGTGAAATCATAAGCGTGTTCGCCAAACGACGGATAATCCGGCGACAGCGTGACAAAGCCTTGTTCTGCCAGCTCCAGTGCGTACTTGAGGTCCTTGTCGCCGCGAATCCCGACTGGCTCATCCTTGCCGAAGTCCGTGGTCACCCAACGCGGTTCAACCGCAAGCTTCGCATGCTGCATCCGTCCAACCATTTCAACGGCATCCTCGTACGGACAAGTTTTGTCATCGACGCCATGAACGACCACGATTCGAGCGGTCGCTTCAAGCCGTTTCATCTGGCCAAGATGATCCGCATGTCCGCGGGGCCAGTTTATTCGCCATCAGCGTTACGTTCCCACCGCCGGAACCGCCGGTGCAGAAGAGTCGATCATCAGCGAATGCAATTTGCTTCTGATGCAAAGCCTCCCTCACGTACCAGAGAGCCCGAACGGCGTCCAGCGCCTGAAGGTATCCAAAATCATAGGGCTCGGGGCCGTTGATGGAATCCGCCGGTCCGCTTTGCAGGTAGTTCACACAAACAGCAACGACGTTCAGTTCATTCGCCAGAATCGTGGGGGAGGCAGTGCCAGCACAATCGACACCGCCCCAGTTATGCAGCGTCAACATGATTCCCGTATCAGCGTTGACGTGCTGGATATCTCCGCCGGGGAAGTGTACCAAAATTCGAACCGAACGAGGGCCCGGTCGCATCGGCCACGCTTGAGCCGCAAGCTCCACCGTGCCGTCGCGGGTTGGTAATTCAGGCCACTCTTGAGCTTCAAGGTGACTGCTGCTCATGAGACACAAGCACCAACAAATACAAAAATCTCCGCAAAGAAATCTGGCGATTCGCAGGGGTTGAGTGCCTCTGTTAAATGTCATGAAAATTCAATAGAAAGTGCGGGAATTAACGTCGCCATCATCACAAAAGAACGACCATTTCTCTTGGCGTCTGAAATGTAGCCGTCAAGCCGATGCATTCTCCGTCAGACGGCTCAACGACGGCAAACGGACCGTCGAAACTCGCTGCATTCAGCAGAGCCGTGATGTGTCGGGCGCCCGGGTGGCGTCCGACGACCCGGAACAGTGCGACGGAGGACTCAACAAGCTTTGATACGGGATGAACGTCACTCTTCCACTGAATCACGGCTGGCGCAATCCCGTGAGACGGAAGTCGATCATTAGGCGGAATCGTGATCCGCCACTCCAACGCGCCTCGGCTCATTTCTTCGACGACTCCCAGCTCCAGGTCTGTCGCGTTCGTGACTCTGTCAATATCGTTCGTGCGCATCGCCGCAAAGCCGCCTGAGGCGGCAACGAACCATCAAAGATCACGACAATTTGAGCATGGCTGAGTGAAAGGTACGCGCCAAGTCCGCAAAAATCGCCCTAAATCGTGTGCCGAGCAGCCTGAACAGCCACCAAAGCTGAATCCAAGCCTCCCTACGCCAGATTATTGAACCTCCGTAGGGAAACGCTGCACCAAGCAATTCGCTCCCAACCACACTTTACGGACACGCACTCCGTACACAGCGCTGTGAGCTTGTAAATGGCGTCTGCTTCTTCCCGCGTGCAGTTCGCTTCACGAAGCATCCGATCCGCCGTTTCCCGGTCGATGTCGCCCACGGTCTCGGCCCGTCGATGCCAGCGAACGGCCTTTTGCGTGGCCAATGCGTACCGCACAACGCCTTCCTGTCCGCCCCCGAACAGGTTGGCAAGAAACTTCATGGGAACCCGGGCTTCGTTTCGACATTGTTCCACCACATGTATCCTGCGCCCTTGCGATCGGTCCAGACATTCTTGCAGGCCAGGCTGCAGGTATGGCACCCAATGCACTTGTCCAGGTGAAACACCATGGAGATTTGAGAACGGATTTGATTTTTGATTTTTGATTTGGGGGTTGCGATTCGCAATCCAAAATCGAAAATCAACAATCGCAAATCAACACACCGGTTCCCCCGGAAGCTTGCGGACCCACAGATGTGTATCCCTAGCCGCCCTTGCCACGGGCGCGCTGCCAGCGCTGACGGGATTCGGGGTTCTCGACGAGGCTTTTTCAGGCGTCAACAGGATCCGCGTGATTGGCGCGTGCCTGTCTTCACAGGTCCAGCAGTGCGCCGCGAATAACCGCCCACTGCCGATCGTATGGCAGTTCATGCAGTTTTGACGGTAGTAGTCCGGTGTGTCCTGAGCAATACTGATCGACGAAACAAAGCTCACCACCAGTCCGACGAAAACATGAAATCCCCTCCGGCGATAATCGCCATTCTCAGCCACATCGTGTGTCGTTCGCTGCAGATTAATTCGCATTGTCTGGTCCAATGGGAATGCCAACCTCGAAGGGTCGCTCACGTCTAAACTTCAGTCTCGATCAACACTCGGCAAGTGCCGTTCCGCGAATAATCCATGTCTCCATAAACAGACAACCGCACCCGTATATCTTGTTTAGTTTGGACGGTATCTCATTCAAAGCAGGAGGTCAACGTCCACAATTTGAACATTATTTGAGAATTTGATGCAGAACCTTACGCGACGTCCGACTCGATGCATTCGATCCGCACACCTGCTCCATATTCGCACCGCATCACACCTCGTCAGCCCTGCAGGGCGACGCTTCGAGTGGTCAAGTTGATGCTCTCGGGCTGAATCAGGAGGGTTGGTGAATTGTTCGGGGCCATTAGTGGATTGAATGGCAAGTCCGGAAAAAGTCCAGCCACGAACGCCCGCAAGTGGTCCACACGGAGTCGTAACTGTTCAATCTTGATTTGGAGGGCCAGGCAACATTTTTTGCCTGGGTATCCATTGCTATTCAAGACATCTGAATCCTAAACTGCTCGAAGAAAGCATTTGTCCCCGGCAGCGGCGACCTCGGAACCCTGATCCATGATTTCGCAAACTGTTGAGTATGCCTTACGGGCCATCGTGACGATCGCGCAGCATGAGGGGCAGCCGTGTACGGCAAAGAAACTGGCTGAGATTACTCAGGTGCCATTGCCGTATCTTTCCAAGCTCATGCAGGGGCTGGTGCGGGGAGGCATGGTGACTTCTCAGCGTGGATTGCACGGTGGTTTTTTGCTGACAAGAGATCCCGGGAACCTGACAATTCTCGATGTGGTCAATGTTGTCGAACCCATCAAGCGGATTCTCCATTGTCCACTCAACATCCAGTCGCACGGCACAAATCTGTGCCCTCTGCATCGCCGACTCGATAACGCGATCGCAGCGACGGAAAAGGTGTTTCGAGAAACGACAGTGGCGCAGATGCTGTCTGAGCCCGGCAGCGTCACGCCGTTGTGTGAAGGGAAGAAACTGGTTTCACTGGGACTGGGTTCCGGAGCTGGAGCGAAATCCAGACCTGCTGCGCGCCAATCGAAAAGCAGAAAAAAGTGACCAGCGGAGTGCGAGTCGCCGTGACCCTGAAGATTCTTCTGTCCAGACACCGGGGTTGACCGTTTCCAGAACCCGCTGAGGCGCTTCACGTCCCGTTTTCTCAAAGTAGCTATTCCTTGGCTGCCCCCTTGATTTGCGATTTATGGATCTTGACGTCCACAATAGTCCGCGATAGCCTGCGACCAGCATTGGGAATGAGGTTTTTCCAGCAGATTTACAGTGTTCGGTTCTAGCCAGACGAGGGACAGTGATGTTTTGTAATCAGTGCGAGCAGACCAGAAATGGGACTGGATGTACCGACGTCGGTGTCTGTGGCAAAGATGAAGACATGCAGTCGCTGCAGGAGATTCTGCTATACGGCGTTAAAGGAATGGCGGCCTATGCGCATCATGCCCGACGGCTGGGTAAGACTGACGAAAACGTCAGTGCGTTTATTGAAGAAGCGTTGTTTTCCACAGTCACAAATGTCAACTTTGATCTGGAAAGTCTGCTGGAGCTTGTGTTGGAGTGTGGTCGCCAGAATATCCGCGTCATGCAGATGCTCGACGAAGGTCATACCGAACGTTTTGGAACCCCCGAGCCAACCGTGGTTTATGAGGGAACGAAGGCCGGTCCCGGCATTCTTGTCACCGGGCACGATATGCTGGATTTGTCAGACCTGCTGGAACAGACTGCCGGAACAGGAATCAACGTCTACACACATGGCGAAATGTTGCCGGCTCATAGTTATCCCGGCCTGAAGAAGCATGCTCATCTGGCCGGTCATTATGGAGGCCCGTGGCAGAATCAGCTGTGGGAATTCCCGATGTTCTCAGGGCCGATCCTTGGCACCACAAACTGTGTGCTCATTCCGCCGGACACGTACGCAGATCGCCTGTTCACGAATCGAGTCACCGCAGTTCCGGGCGGGACACGTTTGAAGGACAGCAATTTCTCGGCGGTGATTGCGAAGGCGAAGGAGTGTCCACCGCTGCCGGACAACAAAGTGCGTGAATCGACGATCGGTTTTCACCACAGTGTTGTGCTGGGCGTGGCAGGCCAGATCGTAGATGCGGTGAAATCCGGAGCCATCAAGCGATTCTACCTGATTGGCGGCTGCGACGGCGCTGAAGCCGGGCGCAACTATTACACGAAACTGGCTGAGTCCTCGCCAAACGAATCAATCATTCTGACGCTGGGTTGTGGCAAGTACCGCATTCGCAATCACGACTACGGCACCGTCGCCGGGCTGCCTCGACTGCTGGACATGGGACAGTGCAATGACGCTTACGGAGCCGTGCAGGTGGCGCTGGCTTTGTCGAAAGCGTTTAACTGCGGCGTTAACGATCTGCCTTTGGACATTGTGCTTTCGTGGTTTGAGCAAAAGGCAGTGGCCGTGCTGTTGAGTCTGCTGGCGCTCAACGTAAAGGGCATCCGTGTCGGCCCTGTGGCACCAGCATTTGTGTCACCAAACGTGTTCAGGATTCTGCAGGATCGATTCGACCTGAAGATCATCGAAGCTTCTCCTCCTGCGGAACTTGTCCAGCTGGGTGCATAACGATGCGGACGATCGACGAACCACGACTCGAAACGGACCTGCAATACCGTTACGACTACCTGGCGGAATTCATTGGCTTTGGATCGGCCGACGCCGCTTTGATTCAGGGTTTCGCACCGCACCTCGGCCCGCGTATCGGAGAGATTGTCGATAAGACCTACGACAAACTCCTGAGCTACGATGCGACGGCCAGGCATTTTGTTCCCAGGCAGCACGGATATGAGGGCGATGTGCCAGGAAACCTGGCAGATCTCACAACCAACCACCCGCAGATTCGTTTTCGCAAGGATCACCTGAATCGATACTTCATGCAGCTGATTGGTCGGTCTTTCGACGCGAAGATGGTGCAGTATCTGGATATGGTCGGCAAGATGCACACCCCCCTTGCCGGAAGCAAAGGGATCGTTGTGCCTCTGGTTCAGATGAATGCCCTGATGGGGTTGTTGTCCGACGCAATCATGGAAGCTGTTGCGGAATCACCACTGGACAGCACAAAGACTCTGCAGACTCAGCGCGCCTTCAACAAGCTTCTGTGGATTCAGAATGACTTCATCACGCGCCACTATCACGCGCCACTATCAGGCAGCGGTTCCTGTGGCCGGTAGCTGATCAATCTGCAACCCTGCAACCGCATTCTGCGGAGCCCTATAGACGGCGCGATCG
>JAYUVA010000761.1:0-9625 GCA_043754375.1 Candidatus Kuenenia sp.
CGCCGACCGCTTCCGTCACCCGCCACAAGGATAAACACACCGCTCGGAACCCGCCCAAGTACCGGAGTGAGACGAGACTGAAGATCTGAATCGGACATGAACTACAATTCTAACGAGGTCGTCGCAAGCAACCACAGATAAACACAGATTTACACAGATAGAAATCAACAGTCAATCTGTGTTCATCCGTGTCCATCTGTGGTTCAAACTGTCATTCTCGAAATGTGGTGATCGGTTACGAAAATTTTAACCACGGATTTCGCGGATTTCACAGATGAACACACTGTGACTCATCCGTACCTTCCGCATCCAGCACATAGAATCCTGGGGGAGTCAGAAAACTTCAATTCTTAAACGTCTTTCAGAGTCCATTCACCATCAATGCGACGCCAGACACTGCCAGGGTTCTTATCCTGCAACACGGCTGGCAGTCGGTGAGGTCGGACGGCATCGTAACTCTGCAACATGCCGAACCGTACGATTGATGCGGGAATTCCGACGGCAGTGAAACCGGGATGCCCGGTCGCCGGGAACGGTCCGCCGTGGTTCATGGCCGCGCTGACGGCGACACCGGTCGGCATCTTGTCGTTCAGCAGTCGGCCGACTTTAGTCCGGAGCGGCTTTTCGACCGCCGCATAATCGGCGTCATCGCTGCCAGTGCTGGAGGTGTAAATTGCACCGGTGAGATTGCCTTCGAGTGACTCAGCAATCTCAGCCATCTGAGCCACCGAATCGGCCAGCACAAAAAGTGACCCATTGCCAAAGGCTTCCGTCTGAAAGATCTCAGGATTGACGAGGAATTGCCGCCCATGCACGGTCAGCAAAGTGTTCTGGAAACAGATCCCCTTGCCACCGCCTGGTTCCCCACCGGTCACAAGAGTTGCCCCTGCATCAATCATCGTTCGGATGCCCCTGGAGAAGCTGCTGCGGACACCCTCAGCCAGCATCGTGCCGACAGGAGCTTTGGCAAACCGTTCGGCAATGGCAGCGACAAATGCAGTGCCAGCCTCACCGGACGGAACAACCACCAAGCCTGGATTGGTGCAGAACTGCCCCGTTCCCATCAGACAGCTTCCCGTAAATTCATCGGCCAGCGCGACAGCACGTTCGTGCAGCGCACCGCTCAGAATGAACACCGGATTGATGCTCGACAGCTCCAGGTACATCGGCTTCCCGGCAGTATCCGCAGCGGCCTTGAGTTTCAGACCCGTGTGGCGCGCACCGGTATATCCCGAGGCGCCGATGCGTTGATCGGAAACCAGCTTCGCCCCGTCTTCGTGGCTTGTGCGATAGATCAGCTGCACAAGCGCCTCGGGCATGCCGGTTTCGCGAATCGCCGTAAGGGCCGCGTCCCCGAGGATGCGTGTTGTTTCGGGATGACATGGATGCCCTTTTGCAATGACCGGATTACCAGCGGCGATGGCTGCGGCAAAATCTCCGCCAGCGATACCGTTGAAGGCAAATGGGAAATTGTTCGGGCCAAACACAACCACCGGCCCGATCGGGCCGAGCATCGCACGAATCCCGGCCGCCCTGTCAATCACCGGGTTTCGCCACGAATCCGTGCGAGCCGCCTTTGCGGCCTGACGCAGTTGATTGGTCGTGCGCGGCAGCTCGCCGTCCTTCAGGCGTGGTGACACCGGCAGTCCGGTTTCTGCATGAGCCGCATCAATCAGCAATTCAGCGCGGGCTTCGATCTCTTTTGCATAGCATTCGAGGAAATCCGCGAAGCGACTTCCCGGCCAGCCACGCATCTGCCGCGAAACCTTCGCAGCGGCGTTGATGGCGGATTCAATTTCTTCCCAGGGACTAACGGGAAATTTTCCAGGAAGCTGTTCTTCCGTCACGGGGTTCACGGCCTGAAAGACCGAAGTCCCCTTGCTGGAAATCCAATGACCGTTGAGAAGAATTGGCTGAATCGAATTCGCCACAAAAATGTACCTTACTAAATGGTACGGCTCATTGCCGTCGAGGGTCTGATGATTGCTAATATCGTTTAACCGCGTGGGCAACGCCCCGCGATTGGCAACGAAGCGCGGCCCGATGGGCACGCGGTTAAACGAAGGAACGTCTGCCTTGGTGCTTATCGTCCAGCTATACCAAAAACTCCCAACGGCCAACTTACTTCCGAGCCGCCGCCCATTCGTCGAGCATGGCCTGAATACGAGCCGGATTAAAATCGCCCGGGACATCGTAATCCTGATTGGCCTGAAGGTCAGCGACTGTCAGATCCTGGGAAGGAATTCCGTCCTGCGGCACGTTCACATGAGCTGTCCAGGCGATGGCGTTCAGCACCAGAGTTCTGAAATCGCGATTGCCCCAATTCCAGTGATCGTGTCCACCGGTGAAGCCGAAGCCGCGACCGGCATCCTTACGTGAACGCGCCCACGCGACGGTCTGAGTTTCTTTGCGATCCAGAACAGCGGCCCGTACAGTCGGGTTGTTGTTATGCGGTCCGTCCGGCCGCGCAAGGCTGCCGTCTTCTTTCACCAGCGTTGAACGCGGTGGCAGATCCGTCAACACAGGAATGATTCCAGCGTCCTCTCCTGCAAAACGCATGTGGTAATACCATTCGTCGTTGACGCGAAATGGCTTCACACCGTTTGCGATCTGATGGTCAGGAAACTTATTGAAATTGCCCGTCCAATGAGGATTCACAGACCAGTCCGCTTCAAAGTAACCCCCGGTCCAGTCCAGAAACGCATCTCCCGACGCGCCTTTGGGAACTTCAACACCGTAGTGCAGACACACCATGCCGATCCCACGTTTCTCAAGCGCCTTCAGGCGATCCAGCTTGCTGTTAAACGGATGTCCTCCGCCACCATCCGCATAGATGACAATCGTATCGGCGCTGTCGAGCACAGATTCGTCTTTCGGCCAGCCCTCTGTGTAGACGCTTGCTTCAATTCCCAGGTTTGAAGTGTTGAGCGCTTCCGCCAGCAGCATACAGCCCGCACGATGTTCGTGAGCGCCGTAGCCGTGGCTTGGATTACCTGCGATCAAGGCAACTTTTTTCAGAGCAGGCAGGCGTTTGAGACGAATGTTGCGGAACTGGACTGTCATGGCCGGGCCAGCATGGGCCTGCAACGCCAGGAGACCTGCGGCTCGACGATCCTGAATGTCGTTATCAGTGACATCGATTGTCTGGACATCGTTGATGAAATGCTGGAAGTGATAGCCGTCGGCAACGATCCGGTACTGATTCCAGTCTTCCTTCTTGATCTTCTTCTGGATCTCCTTCGTGTCACCGATTTTGCCAGTCTCTTTGACTTCAAACTTGCCTTCGTTGCGAACTAACTCCGTTGCCTGACCACGTTGCGCCAGAATCCCGCGATATTGTTCGCCGTACAGAATGCCCGAGTAGGTATCGCCAGCTTCAAAGTCAGCCTGATATCCGCCGATGCCCCATTTGGCATCCGGCAGTTCAAAGCTGCGGTACTGGACCCCGGAATTGCCATTCACGATCTTGTATTCAAATTCGAGTTCAAAGTTATCAACTTCGCCACCACGCCAGATGATAAAAGTGTTCCGCTTCAGCTTCTTTGCTTCGTCGTCCGAGGTTGCGCCGGTGATCGCGCCGTCCTTAACGCTCCAGACATCGGGATCGCCGTCCCAGTTTTCCAGCGTCTTGCCGTCAAAAATTGATTCCCAATCGTCTGCACTCACAGTCACAGTCGTCACACACAGTGCAGCCAGAAATAAGCACAGTCGCTGAAATCGCATGGTTTCTCCCCCAAATGTTCAAAAGGCGTAGCGGTCGCCGCTCGGCAGCGATCATGATAGCAGCAATTTCCCGATCGCAACACTGAACGGAGGGAGCTTGTCGGACAGTAAATTGGAAGGCTACTCGAATTGCAGCTCCGTAGGATGGACATTCATGTCCGTCACATCTCCAGCGAAGGATGGCCAGACACAAAGTCCGGGGTCCCATCAGTCACGCGCGCAGGTTTCATTTACTTTTCGCGGTTGAGGCGTCATTTCCAATGTCGTCTTTCCCTCCGCGAAAGTCTGGTGCTTTCGCGGAGCGAAAGGCGACATTGGCAACAATGACCAGTATGCCAGGCGTTGGATTGTTCAAGAAACAACGGACTGTAGACGATTTTTTTGCAACGGCCCGCTGCAAGGCTAAGCTCACGAATCCACACTTACGACAGCTGCGACAGGACGCTTTCGAAGGAAAGGCATTCCAGGCAGAAAAATGTGCGGCAGAAAAATAACTTCCGGTCTTTTTGCCGCACATCTTTTTGCGGAAGATAAGGCCACTGCAGAATTCATCTTAGCCCGGAAGCGGGGCATTTTTTTTTGCGAACGGTTCCTGAGTCGAAAATCACACAACGCAGGTGGTCAATCCGAAAAATGGCGGGAGAACCGAGTATGCCAGGACCTTTATTCAACGGCTCAATCACGTTAGTCGGCACCGATGCGTTGACCCCCCGGAACTGACAGACGATGAACCAACAGCGTGGACTACCAATCTCCGGTCCGGCGAAACCTATTCCACGTGCGCAGGCTCGACGTGGCCTGGCTCAACATGGGCCGCAGCGTCCACATGTTCTGCATGGTACTTTGCGTATTCGCTGACTTCTTCTGCCCAAATCGTGACCTGTGGAGCTGTCGGGGTGTAGTACGACGCGCCGACATCGGGGAACAAGGCGAGTGGCAGACCGATCGCCAGAATGGTCGTGGGTGCGAGCAGCACGAATTTCCAGTTGCCTTCGAACTTCAGGTGCATGAAAAACATCATGACGCAGAGCGCTTTGGTGATGGCCACCGCCATCACAAGCACAATCGTGATCGGCTTGCTCATATGGACAACGTCGAAAATCACAGACAACGCGGTGCAGACGCACAGGACAATAAAGATCGCCAGATAATTCACGTGATGCGTCTCGTGGGAGTGGTCGTCTGAGTGAGCAACCGGGCTGGCATGAGCGTCATGAGACATCGAAGAACCCAATCAAAAAATCAACAACGGACATGGACCGAGAAACAACCCGCGATTCACGAAGTGGATCTCAGATGATGTACAGCATCGGAAACAGAAAGATCCAGACAAGGTCCACAAAGTGCCAGTACAGACCACTGTTCTCGACAAAGTCTGTCCATTTTTCGTTCAGCTTGCTGCCCTGCCTCAGAACCAGCCAGAACAGAATCATGCCCACAACGACGTGAATCGCGTGGAAGCCGGTCATCAGAAAGTAGGTCGATGCAAAGATATTGCCGTAGACCACAGGATGCGGTTCAAAGACACCTTTGGTCACGTAAGCACCGTAGTTTTCGTTCGCCTTCATTTCCGTCAGTAACGAAGTGACTTCGGCATATTCAAGTTCCGGCAGTTTCTCTCCTTCTTTGAGTTCCGCGCGGGCTGCGATGTACTCAGGACCGATGGCGGGAACTTTCAGCGACACGTTCGCGACAATGTGCTGATGCAGATTCATCCACTGCTTGAACAATTCGGCGTCGATCGGGGCGGATTCCTTGAGAGCTGCGAATGTTCCTTCGCTCACGTCGTCAGGCTTCTTCGCTGTTGGCAATATGGCAATCTGGTTGACGAGGTTGACAATATCGTTGGGACGATCCGTTGGCACCGCACCGCTGCTTGTGTATTCGGCGAAGCGATCGCGAACCACAACCTCCAGTTCGCGACTGGCTTTCTTCACTGCTTGAGATGATGTCTCCGCGATATGTCCGGGCAGAATATCGTTGGAAATTTTCCCGTAGTACTCAATTGACTTAATCCCAAGGAACAGGAAGGCCAGAATCAGCGTTCCCAGTAAATACGTGCGAGCCCTGGCAAACTTTTTATGAGCCATCGCTTCGTGAGCAACGACCACAAGGTAACTGGATACGATCAGCACGAATGTGTTCAAGCCACCAAGGAATACATTGATATGCGTGTCATGTGTATCCGTCGGCCAGCCCTTCGATCCGAGTCGCAGGACGATATACGACCCGATGAACGCGGTAAAGAACATGATCTCCGTGCCCAGAAACAGCCACAATCCGAGTTTTGAATTCGGAATGGGAATCCCCATCTTCAGGGCGGTTGGTTTTGCAGTATGTGACATAGCGTTCTGGCGAATTCGAAAAAGATAACTCCGAAAAAGGGGTCTGACCCTCTCCGGCAAAAATTAAACACCAACATCATCAACGTGCCTCCAAAGGGTCAGACCCCTTTTTGGAGAGCAACTCAGGAAACCAACCGCAGATAATCGGCCACCAGACACAGCAACAGGACCGGAAGACAGATCAGCGAACCAACCATCAAGTGTCGGGCTCGTAAGTTGGTTCGGTCCATCACAAACCGAACAGTTAACCACAGATAGCCCAGGGACAAAACCAGAGCGGCCGACATGTATCCGGGTCCTGCCAGTCCAGCGATTCGCGGCAGACAACTGACGGGAACAAACGCCAACGCATACGACAGTGCAATCCAGCCCGTGCGGACTCCGTTATCACTGAACGATGGCAGCATTTTCAAACCAGCTCGTTCGTAATCGTCGCGATAGATCCAGCCGATCGCCAGGAAGTGCGGAAACTGCCACACAAAGAAGACGGCAAACAATGCCAGCGCTTCCAGCCCAAAATCACCGCCAGCTGCCAGCCAGCCCAGCACAGGCGGCATCGCGCCAGGAACAGCACCGACCGTCGTACACAGTGAGCTGATTCGCTTCAACGGCGTGTAGAGCAGGACATAAGTCAGCATGGTGCAGAAGGCTGCGATACTTGTCGTGTGATTCACAAACACCCACAACAGGGAAGCACCGATCGCTGAGGCCAGAATTCCAAACGCAGCGCCTTCGATACGCGAAATCCTTCCGCTGGCGACCGGACGATCGGCCGTCCGGTTCATTTGCTTATCCGTCGCTGCTTCCATAACCTGATTTAATACGCTCGACGCGGCGACCAGACAGCAGATACCCACGATCGCGATGCACACCACCGGCCAGGACATCACAATGGGTGACGCCAGCACAAAACCGGACAACACCGCGGCCGCTGACATGATCATAATGCGGGGACGAGCCATCTGGCGGTAATCCGCGAAGCGGGTCATCAATTTGGCCAGAACGCCTGATTTCGCGGAGTTCAGAACATCAGTCAAGTTGTCAGCAACCGGTGCAATCGTAATCATGCGACTGTCCCCCGATCGCCAACCGCTGGCAATTCAATCTGCAAGCCAGCCAGTCGTCCGGCTTTGTGAAGCACTGCCAGCGACGTGGCGGCAACCACAGAACTGGAAAGCAGGAACATACCGAACACTGTATGCATCGAACAAGTCACGGTCTGACTCAGAGCCCCTTCAACGGCGACGTAACCTATCTGCTTCTGACCGAACGTCGTTACAAATGCCCCTCCGCCCAGCAACAATTGCAGAAGCAACGTGATCACCATCATCAATCCAGAAAGGCGCAGAAGTCCATTTTGTGATCGCATCAGGGCAAACGCTGCCAGTGACGCACTGAGCGTGACAATTGCAGCACCGGCAAGATGTTCATCCAGCATCGTATGGAAATGTCGCAGCGCACCGCCAAGAAGATACTGTCCCAGAATGATGACAGGAGTTATGGCAATCAGGGAAGCAAAGATTGGCCCGATGCGATCGTCTCGCTGTTGACGCCAGTCCGACCATTTTTGCGAACACATGAGGCGAAACACGACACATAAACTGAAAAACGCAGCTCCGGTGACGCTGTGAAGCATCGCCAGAAATTGCCGATCGAGCAGCACACGAGCTCCACCCAAAGCGCCTTGAGCGATCACGGACAACAGGATCGCTGTCGTAAACCATTTCACCCAGTTGCGGTCGAGGTAATAGCTGGTCAGGGCAAGGCAAACGCTGACGAACCCAATCAACATCCCTGCCAGTCGATGACCATGCTCCGTAAACTTGTCCGGGTTGGCGGCAAAGTCACTGAACCACGGATACAGCAACATGTTGTGTCCATCAGAAGACGGCCAGTCGGCAAATGCCATCCCGGCATTCAACGTTGTGACAAGCGCACCCATGCTGATCGGAAGCAATGCGACAAGGCACGTGACCGTCGCAAGCTTTCTGACAACCGGATGAACATTTTCACGCTGAACAGACACAAATAAACTCTTTCAAAAACCCGACGACACACTAACCCGACGCATCAGCGAGGGAACACATCTTTGAAATTACCATCAAACCCAACGATCCCCTCGCTGACGCACCGGGCTCGTAGAGGCACATTGTTCTTCCAACCGCTGTACTAGTGATGTCCAAACTTCGCCACGCCTTTGACATGCGGCACTGTTTGCAGAATATAATCCTGACCAATCGCTTCGGCGTCAGGTGATGAGTATTCATACGGGCCGCGATAGACGACCGGAGCGATATCAAAGTTGCCGTGGCCCGGTGGAGATGGAGCCGTCCATTCCAGACCATTCGCATTCCATGGATTGCGTCCGACTTTTTTGCCTCGGAACATGCTGTAGAAGAAGTTACCCAGCAGCAGAAACTGAGCGACCCCCATCAGGATGGCCGACAGGGTGATGAAACGATTCATCGGCAAAAGGTGCTCAAGGTACCCATGAAGATACGGATCTGCGTAGCGACGTGGCATGCCAGCCATGCCCAGCAGATGCATTGGGAAGAATGTACAATTGAACCCGATAAACGACAGGGCGAAATGCCACTTCTGCACAGTGTCGTTCATTTCGCGACCGAACATTTTCGGGAACCAGAACTGGATCGCTCCGAAGACTCCGAACAGCGTGGAACCAAACAGGACGTAATGGAAGTGAGCCACAATGAAGTATGTGTCGTGGAAGTAAATATCCACGGGCACCGCTGCCATAAAGATACCGCTCAAGCCCCCCACGATGAACATCGCAACAAAACCCGAACAATTCAGCATCACCCCGTTGAACCTGAGATCACCACCCCAGATCGTACCGATCCAGTTAAACACTTTGATGGCCGAAGGAAGAGCGATCATCATTGTGGATGTCATGAATGTCATACCCAGGGCCGGGTTCATACCGCTGGTAAACATGTGATGGCCCCACACGATAAAGCCAAGTCCAGCGATGGCGGCCATCGAATAGACCATCGGCTTGTAGCCGAACACGGGTTTGCGGCTCATGCAGGAAAGCATGTCCGAAACCATTCCCATCGCAGGCAGCAGCATGATGTAAACTGCGGGATGCGAATAAAACCAGAACAAGTGCTGCCACAACAGTGGCTGTCCGCCACCGACAGTCGGGGCTGCGTTGTTGACGATGATGTTGGCGGGAATGAAAAACACGGAATGGATGTCAGTCGGGAGTATGGAATTGAGCCGGTCGAACAGCAGCATAGAACCAGCCGCCGTCAGAACCGGCAAAGCAAACGCCTGCAAAATTGCCGTAATGAACATTGACCAGATCGTCAGCGGCATCCGAAACAATGTCATTCCCGGAGCCCGCATGTTGATGATCGTCGTGAGATAGTTCACCGAGCCCATCATCGACGACACTCCCACCAGCGTCAGTGCCACCAGCCATAATGTCTGAGGTGCACCGGAACCTGGCGCCGCCTGTGGCAAGTCGCTCAGAAGTGGATAACTTGTCCAGCCGTTACCGGGGCCGGCTGTGCCACCCGCAACAAAGAAGCTGC
>JAYUVA010000762.1:0-7113 GCA_043754375.1 Candidatus Kuenenia sp.
CCAGCGAGGCAAAAACGGCTGAATTCCTCGCTGGCGCTTCGGGTTGGTATGATCATGAGCCCCAAAAATCACTAAATCAACAGACCGCTAGCCGCGGGTGATTCGCCCGCAAAAACCGGCGGCTAGCGCCTTGCCGCTCACAAAAACAGCGGGATTCAGACAGACTCCCTGGAGATTCAAATCGCCTCTGCACCATAATCGGCCGCAACCGGCACCGCCTGCTCCTGCGGATCGGCTGCTTCATTCCCATTGACTTCGGCGATCGGCGTCGGTGTGAACCCGATGAGCAGGAATGACAGAGTCAGCCAACCAAGCACCGTTCGGCCCTTGCCGAGCGGTTCGGAATCGTTTGCTGTCGGCGGATGACGCAATCCGGTCACCATGAGCAGGATCAACAGCAGACTGAAAGTGTACGTTTTTTGCGTGTACATCATGGCGACACCGGCTGCGATGACCAGAAACGCCACCGCATGCGCCTTGCGACCGATCAGCGTGTAAAGAATATGGCCACCGTCCAGTTGGCCGACTGGCAACAGATTCATCGCAGTAATGAAGACACCGACCCAGCCGGCCTGCCTGAGACCGTTCATCACCAGTGTTTTGCCAGCGACTCCCGGGCCATGAATCCAATGGTTAAGCCATTGCACGAGCAGTGGTTCACCAAATTCCAGTCGATTGCCAGGCGGAAGACTCATGTATTCTGTTGTGTAGATCCCGAGCACCAGCACCGGAATCGTGACGACAAGACCGGCGATAGGGCCAGCAACGGCGATGTCAAACATCTGCCGCCGAGTTGCCACACCTCGTCCCTGCAAAATGACGGCTCCCATCGTCCCAAGCGGTGGAAGCGGGAGCGGGATAAAGTACGGAAACGACGCGGGAACTCGATGACGCACCGATTGTAAATAATGGCCCATTTCATGACAGAATAAGATTGTCATTAAGGGGACAGCATACATCAATCCGGAAAGGACATCGTCCCATTGTTCGAATCCCAGAGACTGCGGTGGCTTGTTAAGCAACAGCGAACGCTTCAGATACTCATTTTCCTCATCGTCTCTTGTATCCGTTGAAACGATTGTCGCAATCCAGCGAACCGGAACGTAATTGGACCCAACCAGGAACGTGCTGCAAAATGTCAGCACAAACAGAATCACCGACGTACGGAATTGTCGGCGCTTATGCGCTTGATATGCGGCGCGCTGATATCGATACATCTCGCGATCGGCAGAAACCGGATTGACGTGTGAAAAAGGTGAAGACTCTGCCTGCGGCTGGTACTCCAAACCGTCACCCGGAGGGTCCGGGGATTGGTCATCGGTTTCATCATTTGCACTGGTCATGGATGCAGCTTTCTCATCTGAATCATAGTCCGTCAGATTCGATGACAAACTGTTCTCCATGCACTTCAACCAGATCTCCCGGACGCAGCTTTCGGCCTCGGCGAGTTTCCACGGCGCCGTTCACCTGAACCGCCCCGGACTGGATCAAATGTTTTGCCGCGCCCCCCGACGGCACCACGTTGGCCAGTTTCAGAAACGAATCCAACGGAATGGTGTCTTCAGCAGGAGTTTCGATTGCCTCATCGGGCAAGGAATCACCTTGGGGTCCGTTCAACATGGTTCACTAACTTGCCGTGGATGCAAAAAGCACGCGAAGCCGACAGTGGGCGATTCGCAGGATAGCAGGCTTCGTCAGTCGTCGAAACGCGCGGACAGCCGGGAAACCGGTTTTCCCGGCCTGCTGACCGGGTTTACGTCGCCGAATCACTGAATTGAGACGTTTTTTCGAGATTTACGGCGGAGCGACCAACTATATGCTTTGTCTCGCATTCATTGATGGCTTTGCCAATGTGATACTCCGCGCGGCCGGAAATGAGTTCGGCGAGCGGAGCGGCGTGAGCCCGCCGGTATCTCCTTTTTGTACCGGCAAGCTGACGCATGCCGCTCGCCAATTGTCTCACTCATGACCGCGCGTCGTATAGCCATTTGCCTGAAGCACTGGCAGAGCCAGTGGCACACATCAATACACGACTGACAGAGCACTATTTCTTCTGAACGATGGGTAATTTGAGATCAGCGGGAGGCTGTTGTGTGGCCGTACGCTCGAAGGGAGTGTCGTATTCCGTATAGCCATCAATGAAGCCGCCGTGACTGAGGAAAAACTCCCCGCTTTCCACCCCCATGAATCGGTCGAACCGATCCTCGCGGCCAGTGGGATCATGACTGAAGCGGGCGGTGGTGAGTTCTGTCCATTGTCCATCCGGAGTGCGAATCCATTGATTGCCATACAGTGCTTTTCGCGGCAGGTGACCGTTATGGCCACCGAAGTTTTCGCTGAAGCTATGCAGTCCTTTGAGTCGTCCGCCTTCTTTCGGGGCGTGCCACGACGAGATCAGCATCCATGCCTTCTGTTCCGGATGAAACCAATAGCCTGAATAATCCGTGTGCGTCCTGTCGGTCGGGATCGCCGTCACAAGAAATCGCTGTTTCTCGCCGGTCTTCCATAAATACTTCAGATGACTGTGGCCACCGGTGCCCTCGTTGCCAAAATCGCCTGAGTAAACACCATCACCCTTGCCGAGCAATTGCACGCGGTTTTCATCCGCGACCTTCTTACGATCGACGCCTTCATTGCCGCTGTCCCAGACGCTGAAAATAATGCGGCGTTCCGTGGGACTGTTGACCTGCATTCCGAAGTAGCCTCGATGCCATCCGCAGGCCATGTAAAACGTCGTCGTCGGATCCTCGACGGCAGTGACTTCGCAATAAAATGCTTCGACCTCAGTGCCATCCGCTACCGGATACATCAGATGAACCGAAGCGGCGTTGCGGCGTTCTTTCAGATTGAAATGGACGCCTTCGATCGATGGACCGTCAAGTACCAATGCGTCGATGTCTCCTCCACCGGGTTGACCATTCTCATTGAGCAATTCCAGTTGAAATCGTCGATGACCAGTTGCTGCGATCGTGAATATTCCAAAATTTGCCGAGACGACTTTTTCGCTGCCCGCGCCGGTGACCGTGGTCGAATGAGACGTGCCGTCAACGGTCAGTTGCAATATTGACGTCGCTCCTTCGGGCAAGCGCAGCTGAACTTTGGCCGTCAACTCGCCGGTGGCGCTGAATTTACCGTACCAGTTGACGGATTGAGTCGCATCGGACCATTTCGTCACGCCGTGTGATTCTGAAATACGTGCTGACTCCGGATCGGGCAGCATGTAAGCCGTGAATGCAGGGATGCGAAGTTCGGCCGCGATGAGTACGTGCGGCGCCGCCTGAATCAGTGTCAGAGCCGCGAATGCAGCGAGGAACTGGCATCGAAGTTTCATAGTCGATTCTTATGCAGGATGGACATTCATGTCCGTCGTATTGCCATGAAAGCGTGACGTGAATCATCAAATTCTGATACGCAGGGAGTGTGGCCGTGGAGAGTCTTACGGTCAAATCTCGAACATGAATATCCATGGTAGAATAAAAACAACTCGACTCGGAGAGTCAAGCTACGACGGCGAGTTCAAATGTTGTTTTGAATCCGTTCAGCGTGGCGCAAACAGCACATCAGATCCCATGCCGAACTTGGCCGGCAACGGGATGTTCGACCAGGCGGGATCGTCTCCGATACGAAACTGCCAGCGACCCTTGAGCGAGAACATCTTTCCGCCGGGTGGTGAAAAGAGCATGCCTTCAGGCATTGGCAAATGATTTTCCTTGGCGTCGAACTCGGAACGAATCACGAGCAGGTTGATGTCATCCGCGACAATCGCTTCTTTCGGGATTCGTAAATCGTGGGAGCCAGAAGCCTCAGGCATGAGAGGCGTACCGTTCATCCACGCGGTCAGTCCGCTCGACCGGCCGCTCACAAACAATGTGACATCTTGTTCTCTAATCCCCTGCGAGGACAGGCGAATTGTGCATCGCAACCAGACGACTCCACCGTGCTGCTGGATCTTCTCCTGAGTCGCGTCTTTCCATGATTTGTCGATATGTGCCGTGGTCCATTGATTCTGATACGTCGCGTCATTGACTTCGGCATCAGGAATACTGATCACATCGCGTTCGGTCCGAGTGTCATATTTTGAGAGAAACGGCAGACCGCCCAGAATCTGATCGCTGGTGATCGTCGGGCACACAAAACGTTCGACGTGCGAGACAATCAGATCATTGCCGGTGAAGTGATCCACAAACGGCCAGCGTTTTGGGTTGTACATACAGTCGGTCATGTCACGCATCAGCACGACGTTCTTTCCATTGCGAACCATCTGTCTCAGCCCGAACGGACGACCAAGCACGCACATGTTGGTATGCACGCCGACAAGAATCACATTTTTGATGCCTCGCGACTGCAGGATGTTCCAGACTTCATTGCCTTTGTCGCTGATGTAGTCCTGTTCTCCATCAATCTCGATGAGCGACGACTGCATCTTCCATGGCATTCCGGGGTTGCGGCCCAGCGCGGTCAGCTCCGCCGCCCAATTCGCATGTTCAGCCGGATCATCATCTTCGCCGCCGTCCGATTGATCAATCGGATATTCTGCCAGCTCTTCGGTCGGAATCTGAGAACACCAGTATGCGACATGTTCTGCCGCCGATTTATCATGCGGAACGCTGATCGCTCGTTGCCGCGCCGGATGCGCTGCGTAGCCCGGCATGCAGTCACTCGGCGAATGAATGACCGTGGCACCGGAGTGACGGGCGTGTTTCAGAACATCGTTCATGCGGGGAGCAAATTCTTCCAGCCTCCGCACGGCGTTCAGGCAGTGATGTTTGTCCCATACGTCACAGACGATAATCGCAGTTTCCGCAGCCACCCAGGTCTGCTGTGCGGTCACCCTTTCCCAAACGTCGCTCCCAGCGACACGACGCTGAGACCGAAAATCAAGTTTCAAATCGTCGCCCTGTGACTGCTGAGTGGCAGCGGGAAATGCGATCACCATAAGCATGATTGCCGGAAGGAGGGTTGACGAATAATTCATAATCGGGACTTTCAGGCTATGGGACGACGGTCTTCTATTGAGCACGGTCTGAGACAGCATCCTGTCAACAGTCTCGACGATCTTTGCAATGATAGCAATTCGATCCAGGAACGTTCGAACGTTAATGAGCGGAATGGCGTTCGCCACCGGTAACTGATCCTGAAAAGGGAAAAAATCAACACCGGCGGCTAGCGGTCTGTTGATTGAATCGTTTAACCCTGAGCCGCAGGCGACGGCGTGTGCAGAAACCGTCGCCTGCGGCTCAGGGTTAAACAAGACGGCGTACTTCGCAGACTAAATCAACAGACCGCTAGCGTCGTGCCGCTCACCGAAAAACGATAAAGGCAAGGGAGTTCAATGCCAGCGACGAATCGGATACGCTGCACATTGCTGAGCGAATCACGCAACCTCGGCAAATCTTTAACCTTATTTGAATCTCTCCATTGATCCGCATTGCTTACATCATTCCAACTCTCGACCAGTCTGGTGCAGAACGACAGCTCACACTGCTGGCGACAGGTCTGCCGCGCGAGTCGTATTCTGTACGTGTGATTGCGTTGCAGCGAGGTGGGCCGTATCTGAAGACATTGACCGACGCTGGCATTGATGTGCGAGTTCTGCATAAACGTTTTCGTCTGGATCCATTGACGTTGTATCAACTGCGTCGGGAACTGCGTTCTTTTCAGCCGCATATCGTGCAGTCGTTTTTGTTCGCTGCAAATTCGTACGTGCGGCTGCCGGGAGTCACACCCACCACGACGAAAATCGTGGTGTCCGAACGTTGCGTCGATTGCTGGAAAAGCCGCTGGCAGTTGAGTCTTGATCGACACCAGATTCCGCGCATGCATGCGATGACAGCGAATTCGAACAGTGTCGCCGACTTCTACACAGGGATTGGTGTGCCACGTGATCTTATCACCGTGATCCCGAACGCACAGTCGATCACCGAATCTCGCTATTCAAGGCAACAGTCGCGGGAGATTCTGGGGCTGAAGAATGAGCATCGGGTTCTTGGGTTTGTAGGACGTCTGGCACCTCAGAAGCGACTGCACGACGTGATCTGGGCGTTTCAATTGCTGCATCAATTGGTTGACAACGCCCGGCTCGTGTTGGTCGGCTCCGGTCCGGAACGCGATGCGCTTTCAGAACTGGCGAGGAGCTTTGGATGTCGTGATCGGATTGTCTTCGCCGGGCATCGTGAAGATGCATCCTCCCTGATGACAGCATTCGATGCGTTTGTCCTCGGAAGTGATTTCGAGGGCATGTCCAACAGCCTGATGGAAGCAATGGCGATTGGATTGCCGTGCATCGCCAGCGACATCCCACCGAATCGCGAACTCATCACCGATGGTGAAACCGGGATCCTGTTTCCTGTCGGCAAAGCTCCAGATCTGGCGAAGTTGTCAGCAAGAGTTCTGACCGATGTTGATTTGGCAAACCGACTTGGTCACGCCGCACGCCACCGCATCGCAGACAACCACAAAATCGAAAAAATGGTGACGGCGCATGAATCGTTGTATCGCCGGTTGTCGAATTTTGAGGCTTCGTGACTTTGGTGTGGCGATCCACTAAACGATCACAACACCCCATTCTACCCAAATCCAGGATTTCTGAGGACGATGCACCGGGATACCCGAATAAGAGCAAAATCTTCAAAAATTGCACTGCCCAAAGTGATTTTCGATGGGTATTGTGTGGGGCGTCTGCAATCTCGTCCATCTTTCGACCGACGTGATCTGTAGCTCCTTCATCCTGCACGATTTTCACGGAAGAGAAAAAATGCGACTTCAGCCCAGGACGAGCCCTGAAACGGATCGCTGTATGGATTTGATCCAGCAGTTGGCCAGTGTTGTGGTGCGTGATCTTTGCGTCGATGTTGGCTTTGAGTCGGTTGTTCTGACCGGTCGCGCCGATTCATGGCACGGCAAGCAGGTGGCAACTTCGGCCGCGCGGCGGATGTATCCAAAACATCGCATTGAAAATCTGCTGGAGGTCACAACAGTACGTTGATTCGTTGAAATCATGTTGTGGGCATCTACAAGTGGCCATCACGCTCCGCCGTGATGAGCATTTGTCAATCGACATTCATCAACCATGAACGAACTCCACGATCTGTCCCTGCATGAGCTGAAGGACAT
>JAYUVA010000763.1:0-5970 GCA_043754375.1 Candidatus Kuenenia sp.
CGCGAATGGCCTCGTTGAATGTTCGGGTTTCCAGAATCGCCGATGGCAGGAAGAACTTGTCGGCAAGTTCCTGCCCCCATTGCTTTCGCAGATTGGCCGGTGCAATGACAAGAATCCGGTGTTTCGGCTCGACGCTGTCGGAGGCACAGCGTCGGGTCAGTTCGTGGGCGATGTACTTGGCGTGGAAATCAGTCATTGTGGCCGCTCAGTTTGGAAGCCTGCTTCGCTTTCTTCTCAGAAGTTTTCTTGCCGACAACCATGTATCGCCAGCCGTCCTCGTGCTTTTCGGCTCGGATGTCATGACCTCTCAGCCGCAAAGCGGTGACGCACCGGGAAATGGTTGGAATCGAAACGCCGACTTCTTCGGCCAGCATGGGCGTCGAAAACCGCCCGGTACGAATCAGGCAAAGAACGTCGTCCAGTCGGCGTTCGATCTCTAGGGATCGCTCAAATGGCATTTCCGATACTCCTCTTGCTTGAGGTATTGTCTATCGGTCAGTGATAGACTTGTCAAGCTCGCTTGTGCTTGCGACGCAATGCTTTACGAGAATCGGTCATTCGGTCATAGGGAGCGTTTGTCGCTGCGGATCTGACGATCTGTCCAGTCCAGCAGTTGCAGGTAATCACCACAGGAATGATCTCGGCTGCCCATTTGGATGAGCATGATTAGTGATCTGCTTTCAGTTCAATCTGCCACAGCGGCTGTGATGTGCCTTCGCTGTTGAGCAGCAATGAGTTGCCATCGGCGGTGAAGCAGACGGATTCACCCTGCTTGCGGATTGGAAGAGTCAGCACGGTGACAGGTTTACTGCCAGCGTCGGCCCAGGACTCTTTTTTTGGGTCATTGCGCGTCAGCAGCACGCCGCTGAACATGTTGACGATCGCCAGCCGACGACCATCGGAAGAGATGTCCATTGCGGTGGCATAGGGAACACTCAGCGGAGCGAGTCGTTCAGCAGTCAGTGTTTCCTTGCCAGCCGAAATTGTCAATGGCAGCGAATACAGCGCACTGTGGAGGGGATCGGTCTTTGTCACGAGCAGAATTGTGCCGGACACGGTATCGACCGCCAGACTTTCACAGTCCTGTGGGCCATCGGGAAACTGGAATTCAATCGTGCGAACAACTTCGACGGTTGACTCCACTGCCATTTTCGACGAACGGACCCGCTTGAGCTTTGGTTCTTTCAATAACAGCAGTTGACACGCTGGAGACGTGGCGCCGCGGATGCGTTGGTTGTCGCCGATGTCGCCAATCAGTAACCAGGATTCGTTATCCAGTTCGAAGGAACACATATCTTCCCAGTCCGTGGCGATGACATCTTTGACATTCACGATGCCCTGCGTAGTGCCGTTGAGCCCGACCAGAAACAGTCGCGGCACGTCGCCGGAATCATTGTGTATCCAGACCGCGTCTTTCGTCGTGCGACAGACTGCCAGCCCACTGGCTTCCGTAATCAAGGGATCCTGTACGATGCAGACTTCTTTAGCGGTTCCGGCCGCGTCATCGCCGATCGTCATAGCGGAAAGGCATGCGATCACCAGCACGATGCCAAGGCCGCAAACCAGCTCCGCGTGGATTCCTCGTTTCAGGGATCGAGCCAGCATCTGAAAAACCGCCCGGACCAACCGAGAAAGTTGGCCGGCATTGTCTCTACATGTGATGTGCGTCATACTGATCCTGTTTCGCCACAACTTGCAGGATCCACGTTCCAACAGCGAATCCCAGCGATATTCAGCCCGCACGAAGCTTACCAGTTTTGCCTATTCCTCGCACGCAGTGGCGAAAACAGAAATCGGTGTCAAACTGTGGCCGCCAGATTGATCACCGGTCTTGACCGCATTTCAGAACACATGAACAATCCGGGGTTCTCCGGCGATCAGGGCGAAGTATGTTGGAGTTGTCAGTTTTTCCCGTCAAAATGTGGCGGAATTCTGGTATTGGAAGAGGAGTGATCCTGGAAGAGGGGTCAGGAACCAATTGTGCGCTGCACCCTTCGGGCCATTTGGCTATTAGTTCCTGACCATTTTTCCAAGCCCTCAACCAGCACACAGCCGATTTTTTGAAGCACAACGGACGATTTCATGACAGAACCTGTTCCATCTGACGAAAACCTGAAAAAAGTCCGAGAGCGCGTGATGCAGTTGGCACGCGAGATCGAGCAGATGTCCGGTCAGGAACTTCCGCCGCCTGTCTACTTTCAGGAATTCCTGACGCGCGTCGTCACGGCTGTCGGAGCTCGCGCGGGTGTCGTCTGGATTTTGGACGAATCCGGTCGACTGAACCTGACAGCTCAGATGAATCTGGATCAAACCAGACTGCGTGAAACGCCTGGGGCACTGGGACTCAATGAAAAATTACTCATCGAAGTGATGCAGACCGGGGAAGCCCGCACGCTGACGCACGGCGGAGAAGCGAAACTTCCGACCGAACATGTTCTGGTCCTGTCGGCACTTCATAAAGAAAAAAAATGCGTTGGTGTCGTCGAGTTATTTCAGCGTCCTGATGTTCCGCTCAAGGCACAGTCGGGATACATGCAGTTTCTGGAGCAGATGTGCGGATACGCATCACGATTTCTGGAAGGCCGCCGACGCAATCCGGAAGACAACGCAGACCTGAAGAATCAGTTCTGGACGGACTTCGAACAGTTCTCACTGCGTCTTCAGCGTTCGTTGCGGGAAGAGGAAGTCGCCGACGCAGCAGCCAGTGACAGTCGCGCGCTGCTCGGCTGTGATCGCGTCAGCGTGGCGATTCGCAAGGGCCGCAGTTTCCAGATCCGAGCCGTCAGCGGGCAAAGCAGCGTGAATGCTCGAGCGAATCTCATCGTCGCCATGCGAAAGCTGTCGCGGCGTGTGATTGAGATGGGTGAGACACTGGTCTACACCGGGCGCGTCGAAGGGCTTGCGCCGCAGATCGAGGAACCGTTGGCGGCGTTTGTGCAGGAGAGCGGTTCCCGCATGGTGATGCTGGTACCAATGTTTGAAAACGAAGCGATGGTCCGAAAGCAGGGCGAAGAAGAAGATCGCGAACGACGCCGGAAGCGACCGAAAGCGACCGGATGTCTGGTGATTGAACAGATCGCAGAGTCAGAACCATTGCCTCAGTTGGAACAGCGAGCCGAACTGGTCGCCGACCATGTGGGTGCAGCGTTATGGAACGCTCGGCAGCACGGACGTATCTTCGGGCTGAGTCTGTGGCAGCTGATGGGCAAAGGCCTGGAGTGGTTTCGCGGACGAAAGCTGGCGATTTCTGCCGCCGTGTTAATGGGCATCGCCGGACTCGTGGCAGTCATGGTGTTGTATCGGCTGGAATATCCTGTCAAGGCCGAGGGCAAGTGGATGCCGGTCGAGCAGACGGCTGTGTTTGCGACGTACGACGGACTAATCACCCGCAAAGGGATTTTGATACCTGAAGATCAGCTGGTCACGAAAGGTGACGTTCTCATCGTATTGCAGAACGACGAGCTGGACGGGCAGATCGAGGAGGCAAAGGCTTCCATTCAGAAGCAGGAGAACATGCAGCTTGCGAAAGAAAATGAAATTCGCACAGCACAATTTCAGGAGCGATCCGAAGAAGGCGAGCAAAAGGGCAGCGCGGAGGCGACGGTCAAACGTCTGGAAGTGGAAAAGCAACGAATCCTCGGCGATCGCAGGGTAGCCGCACAGCAACTGGCTCAACTGGAGAAACGCCAGGCTGAAAAGTTATACATTAAGGCTCAGGCCAGCGGACGTATTCCTGACTTTCAGCTGCGACAACTGCTGGAAGATCGTCCGGTTCGCGCCGGTGATCATCTCTTCGACATCATGAACGAAGAGGGCCCGTGGCATATGGAATTGCTGCTGGAAGAAAAACGCATGGGGCACCTGCTGAGTGCGCGGCGTCAGCGTATTGCCGACGGCGGGACTCCCGACCTTGAAGGGGAGTTTAAACTGGCGTCGCAGCCGGAAAAAGAATTCGCATGCCATCTCACAAAAGTCGCGACTCGTTCGACAACCGATACCGAACTGGGAACCGTGTTTGAACTGACGGCAGAAGCGAATGACGGACAGGACCTTCCTCCTCAGCGCATCGGCGTGGAAGTGACCGTGCATTTGTACTGCGGAAAAACATCGCTGGCGTACTGGTGCTTCGGTGATGTCGTGGAGTTTGTGCAGAAGTATATCTGGCTCTGAGTGGTACTGTCTTCACCATGCTGGCTCGCCGACTGACACAATCCGGGATTGAACAGTTTGATGCGTTTCTCGCATCGCTGAAAGACGATCCCACAGCGGACGCTCCGCTGGAATTGCTCACGGGATCAGGCACCTCAGAACCAATCGATGTGGAGATTGAGGCCGAAGTGCGGAGGTTTCGATCACGCCTCGAAATCGCCGAACACCTGAGCCGCTTATTGCGAAAAGATACATCGACACTTCGCGCCGATTCGGGATTCTGGTGCTGGCTCGCTTTGTATTGGTTTGAATCCCTGTGTCCCGTGGTGCGGGATTGCTGGAATTCAGGTGATCGCTTTCGTTGGCTGGCGGATCTGGAAGACCCTCGCAGAACCTGCCGGCATGTCCTCGCCGGCCCGTTTCAGATCTATCGAGCTCATCGCGACGAACCTCGCCGCGCAATGTCGTTGCTGTGTGGCACGCCAACTCAACCCGGCGTACTTGTGCCGCTGATTGCTTCACGACCTTCGCTCGTCACCTGCAACGCCGTCGTAGGAGTTGCCACACGTCTTTACTACGACGCTGCCAATGGACGCAATCGCCCTGGCTTGAGCGGCAAAGCCCCTGGAAGCCCTCGCCGCTTTGCGGATATCCTGAGTCAGCTTGACCTGACATGGGATCTGCATTCGCTGTCGATTGAACAGTTGCTCACGCTGCTGCCGTCCGAGTTCGACGAATTCCATCGCTCGAACTCAAAACGCCAGCGTCCTTTGATTGAATAGACGACACGCAGCGCGCATTGTGCGACATTGTTTCGACACGCAGCAGCACCAGTCGCAACGGTCCTGCAGCAGAATCGTTACGATCGATCCCTTCTGCGGGAGTGTTGCAAAAATGCAACGGGTCGAGGCGACCTCGACCGGACCGCTGAACTAGGCTCCAGGCGGAGGTATTTGGCCATGAAATTTTCGCATCGTCTGCTGTCCGGCTGCGTATTTTTCGCAGTTGTTGTGTCGCTCATCGCGTTCCGATCGGAAAAGGGACCACCGCCGAAGGATGCGTGGTTTCAAAAAGCCGTGTTAGAGAGTACAAAACCAGTCGTGGTGAAGTTCGGTGCAGAATGGTGCGGACCGTGCCGCGGCATGGACGAAGCGATCAAAGTGCTGCGGCCGAAACTCGGCAGCAAGGTCGGATTTTTTGTGGTGGACATCGACCAGAAACCTGAATTATTTCGGCATTATCGATCCGGTGGCGGAATTCCTCAGGTCATGGTCTTTGCAAAGGGAAAACTGGTTGCGAGCCAACGCGGCTTCGGCGGTATCGAGCATCTGGAATCGTGGATCAATCAGAATATCTGACGATCCTTCCTGGTGCCCCGTGGCTCCGACGCGGGTTCAGACCACCTACACACCGCGCAGCTGGATGGGCGACCGATTCTCTATTGCCCCGGCTGCTTCGGAGTGCTCATGCGTCGCGAACACTTCGGCGCGATCGTTTCGTCTTGCGGCGAAAGCCCTGCCCGGCGAATTGCGTCTGCGCCGATTGGTGTAATAATGCCGATTCCGCTGTGAATCTCAGTCGCCGGAGCGACGGAGCTACGTAGGAGATCTCGGTGCTCAATGGTGGTTTGTTTGTGACGTCGCTTCCTGGTGCCGTATTCAGTGCCGGAATGCTCTCGCTGACGTTGTCGCTCGTGTGCGGGCCATGGCTGATTCGATGGCTCAGGTCGCGTTTCACCGAACGCATTGTCAGCGACTCATCGCGTTTGAACGAACTGCACGCCGCCAAGCAAAACACACCGACCATGGGTGGCCTGCTCAT
>JAYUVA010000764.1:0-4257 GCA_043754375.1 Candidatus Kuenenia sp.
AATGCGTGGCGACGAATTGCAGTTCCTTCCAGAGACTCAAATCCGGATTTGACGCCCGGCTGTCGGTTCCCAGGACAACTCTGGCACCTGCGGCGAGCAACTGTCGAATCGGATGCGGGGGGTGTCCAAAGAACGCATGCGTCCTCGGACAGTAGACAGTCGCCAGGTTGGCATGACGTGCGACAAACTGAATGTCGTCATGCGAGAAAAAGTTGCCGTGGATTGCAAGTGCTCGAGGAACACTCACAAGCTCTTCCAGAAAGTCGCGAATGCTGCGTCCACCGGGAAAGGTTGCCGAATTCCATAGACCCAGCCTCGTCAGGAACTCGACAAAACGCCCTTTGCCGTCGTGCAGTAACTCCAGCTCATCCGCTGTCTCGGCGAGATGCATGGCTACGACAGCGTTTCGGCTGACAGCCAGTTCAACCAGTGATGAAAAGAGTTCCGGGTGAACTGTGTAAGGAGCATGCGGGCTGATGCCACCGAAAATTGAGTCGCCGCTGCCGAACTCAGAATATTGCGACAGGTGGTCAGCAGCCTGTTGCAGGAGTTCAGGGATCCGCTCTTGTTGCAGCCCGATGACTTCGAGGAACGATACGACACGGCATCCTGCTGTGATGTCAGCAACATTGACGGGCTGCCTCGTCGTGATTTCGCCAATTGCGGTGACGCCGCCCTGCAGAGATTCTGTAAGCCCTTGCCGGACAACTTCGCCACTCATCGTGTCACGGCCTCGACGCCATTGAATGACGGCAGTGATCCATTCCTGAAAAGGCATAGCCGGGTGGATCGGTTCTGACAACGACGAAAATTCAAGATGCGTGTGCGCATTGACCAGCGTTGGAATCAGGATCACCGGGAGAACGTTACGGGCGTCCGGCGCCAGCGGACGGATCTCTGCAACACGACCGTACTGTTCCACGATCTCCACGTTTTCGAGCGGAGGTTGAGCAGGATTGAGTAACCAGCGAACTCGCAAAATTCGCTCGCGACCCTCTTGTGACTGCCAGTCGTCTTTCCATAATCGCAGTGGAGTGGTCATTTGGCCCACATTCGTTTGTCCGCCATTCGGCTGTCAAACCTCACGCACTATGCCTCACTGCTCAAAATGTGGCACGATCTTGCCGCTCACCTGGGTATTGAGGCTGAGAGCATGGGCAAAGTTCAAGTAGGGTGTGTGCAGCGCCAGCGGAACACACCAGTTTCTAATACTTTCCAAAAATGATGCGTTGCGCTCCGCTTCACACACCCTACGATGCAATCAACCCGCTGCGGGCACAGAGCAGCTCAGATCATCGTGCTGATCTATGACAGCATCGCCCGAGCAGATCGCAACAGTTCTGAAGTTTCCTCAATGCTGATGCAGCCGTCCGTAATGCTCACACCATACTTCAACGCGGACGGATCGTCACCCAGTGACTGCTGACCTTCGATGAGGTTGCTTTCCAGCATCAGCCCCACAATGGATTCGTTACCGTCAGCCCGCTGTTTGATCACATCGTTCCACACGATCGGCTGACGACGATAATCTTTGCCGGAGTTTGCGTGGCTGCAATCGACGACCAGACGCGGCGGCAACTTTGCTTCGCGCAGCAGGCGGCTGGCTTCGGCAATGTTTTCGGCGTCGTAGTTAGGCCCGTTTCGGCCTCCGCGCAGAATCAGGTGCCCCAGTTCGTTGCCACGCGTACTCATCACGCACGTCTTGCCGTCGTGATCAATTCCCAGAAACTGGTGTCGGGCGCGAGCCGCCTTCATGGCATTGATCGCCACTTCCAGACTGCCTTCTGTGCTGTTCTTGAATCCGACTGGCATCGAGAGGCCGCTTGCCATCTGCCGATGCGTCGGCGACTCCGTCGTTCGCGCGCCGATCGATGCGAGGGTGATGAGATCCGCGATGTACTGCGGTGTGATGGGCTCCAGCATTTCAGTTGCAGCAGGCAGACCAACCGTGTTGATATCCAGCAGAATCTGACGTGCTTTCCGCAGACCTGTGGCGATATCAAACGTATCGTTCATGTGCGGATCGTTGATCAGCCCCTTCCAGCCGACAGTGGTGCGAGGCTTTTCGAAATAGACTCGCATCACTACAAAAATGCGGTCGCTCACTTCATCGGAAACCGCTTTCAGCTGGCGAGCGTATTCCAGCGCCATCCCGGTGTGATGAATTGAGCAGGGCCCGACAATTGCAATCACGCGTTTGTCATTTCCACTGAGAATGTCCTCCACAATTGCGCGCGATTCACCAACGTGATCTTCGACTGCAGCCGAAACAGGAAACTCCCGTTTCAATTCTGCGGGCGAAATCAGCGGGGTCGTGCCGATGATGTTGACGTCCTGGAGCGGACGAGTGGATTTTGCTGAGGTGGTTGGATTCATGGTCGTGTGGCCCGGAGGCTGTTTCTCTGCGATTCGTTAAACGTGCAGCGGAAGTATTGGGGAACGGCGGTCTGCATTCAATTGCACACTTGATCAGAAGCGAATTCCGACGAATTTCGTTACAGAATTTCCACTTTCAGTAGTTCGAATGCCCCACGTTGAGCCCCTCCTCGTTTAACCCGATGCCAACGGCGAGGCGGATCGCCCGTGAATCTGCCTCGCCGCTGGCTCGGGTTAAACGAGATCAATCAGCCACGACATTGAGTTCCCGCAACGAACTCAGCAGACGCTCCGTCGTTGTGTAGAGTCTGGCATGAATGCCAAAAGTCGCAGCCTTTCGGATATAGGCTTCAATATCGTCCGTGTAAAAGCATTCATCGGATGCACACATGGCTTTGGACATGGCAATTTCGTAAATGCGGTCTTCGGGCTTGAGCGCACCGGCTTCGAAGGACGTGACACGATCATCCATCAGTTCCAGCACGCTGAAATTGCGTTCGATGAACTTCAGGTGCGTCACGCTGGTGTTCGACAACAGCACCAATCGCATCCCTGCTGCCTTCAACTGATGCAACACAGGAACGATGGATTCGTTCAGCCAGAAAATGTCGGCCGCCGCCAGACGCAATTCGTCAATATCCAACGCTTTGCCGGTCGCCTGACAGAAGTCGTCGTGAAACTGCTCTTCACTGATCTCGCCACGTTCCAGCTTCCACTGTCGGCCTTCATCGAGCAGAAACTTCTTAGTCTCTGGTTCGCTCCAGCCACAAAGAGTTGCGATGTTCCGGCACATTCTCTCATGCGAAAAATGCACCAGCACGTTGCCCATGTCGAAGAAGCAGGTTTTGATTGGCATGGATGAGCCGAGAAGTGTGCAGTTAGGAGTCGGCTGCAAGGTCGTGAAGCCACACGCGAATTGTGGACATTTGCGTCAAAGTGTTCAATGTATTGCTGCAGAGCATTCGATCAGACCGCATTCTGTGAGAGTCCCTTCAGCCATTCAATCTGTCCTTCCGCCAGTGCTGGTGCCGGAACGGACCGGGAATAATCTAACCGACGAACATAACCGCTGCGGTCGTAGACGTCGTGAAGTACCGCCTGAATATCCAGAGTTACGTCCTCGTCATGTGGCAAGAGTGGCACCGGAATTGTTGGTAACGGAGATTCCAGTGGCGTCGGCCAGTAGTCAACGTTTGTTCGATCCTGCGATCGGCTGAGCCAGATCAAATAGTCTCGACGCCCCATCCCCGGTGCCGGCTCAGCCCTGCTTCCGGCTCGCAGCAAATCGATTTCAATAAAATGAGACTCCGACTGCAGCAATTCCCGACGTTTCGAAAAATATGAGCTGCGGCCAGCCGAACCCTGCAGTTTGTTGGCGGGAGAAAGGATTTCAATCACTGTTACAATGGCCTGATGGTCCGATGAACGAATGACGATCCGGCGTTCCGTGACCTGGAGGTCCGCCACGCGAGCCTGCAACGCGGGTGTGATTGTCGCAATCGCGGTGGATGTGCTCTCAAGGAAATCCGGAGTCGTCGATTCGCGGACGGTCACATCCGGTACGATGAGTCGTATCATGGGATCGTCAGTATCACACAAGAATACTCGTTCTTCTACATCCGCGAAATATTCCGGCGGCATGCTGGCATTGAGTCGAGAACGGATTTCCGAAATCAATGCCGCATGAACCCCGGGCCATAGCTCGGGAGCCTCCATCCACGGATTCATGCCTGGAAACGGCGATGGCATAGCGATCTCTCCGGAGTTAAGTAGTCCCGTTTAATTGTATCGCTGAACGGCTCCGGATTCGACACGGAATTGGGAAACTCTGCTCGCCGGGTAACGAATCGCATTGTACCGGCAGGCTGACGCATGCCGCTC
>JAYUVA010000765.1:0-4625 GCA_043754375.1 Candidatus Kuenenia sp.
CGCCGCGGCACTGTCATCGTGTCCCGAGCCCGCATCATTACACCTGACACGATGCATCCGGAACTGCGTAATTTCTTCGAAGAACATGAAGAGAGCGGGCTGATTGAATTCCTGATGTCCCGCACCGCCGCGTTTTCCAACCTGAAGCTGAGTAACGAATCCGGGCCGGAAAAAATCGTCACCGACACCGTCGAAGAAGCCGTCACTCGATTGAATCGTCAACTGGACGATGAAGAAGAAGACCGCGTCGCGATCCTGTCCGCCCCCGCCGGGCTCGCCGGATTCGCCGTATTTCGATACGCCTCGGAAAGAATTCTTTCAAGTGCTCCTGGCAATATTCAGGAACTCCGCGAACGTGGTCTGCTGCCATAGGAGTCTGTTCCGATACTCCAGGACCGTGAGCCGCAAGGCGCTAACTGCGGGTAATTCGCCTGCAAACACCGGCGGCTAGCGAGTTGTTGATTATGTCATGTGGATGAGTTTTCGTTTAACGGCAAGCCGCAGGCGACAGTTACTGCTTGCGCCGACGCCTGCGGCTTGCCGTTAAACGATTCAATCAACAGACGGCTAGCGGCGGGGCAATTTGCCTGCAAAAACCGGCGGCTAGCGCCTTGCCGCTCACAACTACAGTGCGCTTCACTTCAGTGCTTCACTGCGAGGATACGATCCCAGCACTTCCAGACGGTCGGGAGGCAGACTCTCCAGCTCCTTAAGCGTCTTTTTAATCCTGGGCTCGGAGACATGTCCTTCAAAATCAAGGAAGAAAAGATACCCGATTGCAGGTTGGCGCAAGGGAAACGATTCAATCCAGGTCAGATTGATCTTATTGCGACGAAATGCTTCCAGTGCATCCGACAACGAACCGGGCTTGTGAGGAATCTGCAACAAAATGGCTGTGCGATCGCAACCGGTCGGCGCCGCAACACTGTCACCGATCACAGCGAATCGTGTGATGTTGTTCTGATTGTCTTCAATACACTCGGCCACAATCCGAACATCATACTGTATCGCCGCCTGATGGCTGGCGACCGCAGCGACATTCGGTTTATCCCGCGCCAATTGAGCGGCTGTCGATGTGCTGGTGACTTCGATCTGCCGCGCCTGGGGCATGTGCTTGGCAAGCCAATCACGACACTGTGACAAAGCCTGAGGCTTGCTGTAAATCTCTGTAATCTCACTGCGATCACAACGGGCCAGCAGGTAATGATGCACATGCAGCTGCACCTCGCCGCAAATTCTGAGCGGCAGACGCGTGAACATGTCAAGCGTATCCACGATCCGCCCGTCCGTACTGTTCTCGATGGGCACAAGTCCAAAGTCGACATGGCCGCGATTCACTTCTTCGAACACCGTCGCAATGGTGCTTACCGGTACTAAATCTGCACCTTCGCCGAATCTCGCGATCGCCGCCTGATGTGTGAAACTATAGGCCGGCCCCAGATACGCGACTCGAATACTCTTGATTCGCTGGCGTCCTGCACTCATCAAAGGGCGAAAAATTGTCTTAATCTCAGCGGACGTCAGCGGCCCCTCATTGCAGCGTTCAATCATCCCCCAGACCTGCTGTTGGTCCAGATCACTGAATATGATCTTTGAGGGCGATTCGACACCCTTCATTTTCTGCAGATACAACGACGCTCGCTTGTTCACCAGAGCAACCAACTGCTCATCAACATTTCCAAGCTCGACTTCCGGTGGAAGCGGAATCGGTGCCACCCACTCTGCCACTGCTGTACGCTTGACTCGATGAGTCTTGTCAGATTCGACAGCCACTGGTTTTGCTGTCTTTTTCGTGACTGCCTTTTTAGCTGCCACCCTGGTGACTAAAGGAACCTGGCGGGGCGCGGGGCGTGACTTTGCTGCGGGTTTTGCCGGAGCCTTTTTCGCCAACTTCTTTATTGGCGACTTCGCAATCGATTTCTTTGCCATCAGCGTACTCAGCCCTCGCGATTCCTTCATGCCAACGAGGACTCAGACATGCTGACCGGTTTCCAGCCGTGACCTCGCGAGAACTTTCCCGCGAAACCATACCCGCCCAACGACACTCTTCGACCCAATGCCGTTGAGTGAGGATCCGACACCTCGCCAAAATTCAGTCCGGGCTTGTACAATTGCACAATTTCCCTGTCAAGCAGCCCGCCAATTGTCTCGAAAATCTGACGTCATCGAAGTGATGGCCCGGGCTGCCTCAGCAAAAAGAATGTACCAACGGGAAGTTCCACCGGAATTCGGACTTGGGGAAATGCCAGAATGGCACCACCTTAATCCGCTTCAAGATACTGCCAATTAGGCGTATCACTGACGGTTGCTGCGAATTTGCAATTCTGCCACTCTGGCAGACAGAGGGGGGTGTTTCCGTTCGATGCCGGGAGCGAAACATCACAATAAACCTAGCATTGTATCGAATTTTCACGATCGGCATAGAACCTGCTGACAGGGGAGTGTACCGGCCAACTCTTGACAATCGGGTCTTCGCTGGTGGTAGGGTCTTTGCGCCGTATTGTTGCGGCTTCTGTCTTTGACTGGCTCCGTCCCCGGACGCATCTTCGCGAGCCGTTTCACATGAAAACAGCAGCGCGTCCCGTTCCGGAGCGACGAAACTGCGACCGAAAGAATTGAAAAGAAGGAATATCGTCATGGCTGTATCAGGCGAAAAAATCATCGGCATCGATTTGGGTACGACAAATTCAGTGGTTTCGATCATGGAAGGTGGCGAGCCTCGCGTCATCGCCAATCAGGAGGGCAGCCGAACGACACCCAGCGTGATTGCCTTCACCACTAAAGGCGAAACGCTGGTCGGTGAACCAGCCAAACGCCAGGCGGTCACGAATCCGCAAAACACGATCTATTCGATCAAGCGGTTTATGGGTCGACGCCATCGCGAAGTGGAGTCCGAAGAAAAGCTGGTGTCCTACAAGGTTGTGGGAGGCGTGACGGATTATGTGAAGGTGGACGTTCACGGAAAAGAATACACGCCTCCGGAAATTTCCGCGCTGGTCCTGCGCAAGCTCAAGGAAGCTGCGGAAAACTACCTGGGGCACAAGGTAAACAAGGCCGTCATCACGGTACCGGCCTACTTTAATGACGCTCAGCGCCAAGCGACGAAAGACGCCGGACAGATCGCTGGCCTGGATGTCGCTCGTATTATCAATGAACCGACTGCAGCAGCTCTGGCGTATGGACTGGATAAGAAGAAGGAAGAAAAGATCTGCGTCTTTGACCTTGGTGGTGGAACGTTCGACGTGTCCATCCTTGAAGTCGGCGACGAACTTGTGGAAGTGCTGAGCACGAACGGCGACACTCATCTGGGTGGCGATGACTTTGATGAAGTGCTGATTGACTACATTGCGAAGGAGTTCCAGAAGGAGCAGAGCATCGACCTGCGTAAGGATCCCATGGCGTTGCAGCGTCTCCGCGAGGCTTCCGAAAAGGCAAAGAAAGAATTGTCGTCGCAACAGGCGACTGACATTAATCTTCCGTTCATCACCGCTGACGCCAGTGGAGCAAAGCACCTGCAGTTGAGCATCTCACGCAGTAAGTTCGAAGAGCTGATTGATCCGCTGGTTGAACGCTGCCGGCAGCCAGTGCTGAATGCTCTGAAGGACGCAAAACTGAAGCCGTCCGACATTCAGGAAATCGTCCTTGTCGGGGGGTCCATTCGCGTTCCAAAAGTCCAGAAGCTTGTTCGCGAAATGTTCGGCAAGGAACCGCATCAGGGTGTAAATCCTGACGAAGTTGTCTCGCTCGGTGCGGCGATTCAGGGTGGCATTATCGGCGGCGACGTCAAGGACATCGTGCTCCTCGACGTGACGCCACTGTCCGTCGGTATTGAAACCGAAGGCGGGATCATGACGGTTCTCGTCGAACGCAATACCACAATCCCGACGACCAAGAATGAAACATTCTCCACGGCAGCGGACAATCAGCCTGCTGTCAACGTTCGCGTGTTCCAGGGCGAACGCAAGATGGCGGCCGACAATCGATTGCTGGACGAATTCAATCTGGACGGAATTCCGCCCGCACCCCGTGGAGTTCCTCAGATCGAGGTCAAATTTGACATCGACGTGAACGGCATTCTGAATGTGTCGGCCAAAGACAAAGCGTCTGGTAAAGAGCACTCGGTTCAGATCAAACAGTCCAGCGGTTTGTCGCCTGAAGAGATTGATCGGATGCGCAAGGACGCTGACTCGCACGCTGAAGAAGACAAGAAGAAACAGGAGCTCGCCACCGCGAAGAACCAGGCATCGGCGCTTGTTCATCAGACTGAGAAGACACTCAAGGAACTCTCCGACAAGCTGGATGCGTCGTCGAAATCGGCTGTTGAAGCCTCAATGGACAAAGTGAAGAAAGCGGCAGCGGGCAACGACGCAGCAGCAATCAAGACCGCATGTGATGAACTGATGCAGGCGTCTCAGGCTTTGGCTCAGCATATGCACGCTGATAAAGGCGATGCCCCCGAGGGCGGCACAGCAGCAGCCGGTGCCAAAGGCAGTGACGATGATGTGATTGATGCTGAGTTTGAAAAGAAGTAAGCACCTCGGCAGAAGTAGTTTGGCATAATATCGTTTAACCGCGTGGGCAACGCCCCGCGATTGGCAGCGAAGCGCGGCCCGATGGGCACGCGG
>JAYUVA010000766.1:0-3000 GCA_043754375.1 Candidatus Kuenenia sp.
GATCTCAAGCCATCAGCTCCTTCGACCGTGCGGGGTGAGTTCAATCCGATTGAGACCACGGTCCCCGGAATTCAGGTCTCCGAACATCTGCCGCAGATGGCTCGCGTCATGCATCATTGCGCGATCATCCGCAGTATGCATCACACCAATCGGCTGCATGATTCCGCCTCGACGGAAGTCTTTACAGGGCGACAGGGTCTGCAGGGTGATCGCGAAGAGTTCGCTCCGATCCCTCAGTTTTTCCCATCACATGGTTCGGTCGTCAATCATCTGCGACGGCCCTCGCCTGGAGATTCTGAATCTGTACCGGTGGCACATGCAGCGCTTCCGTGGCTCATTCATAATGTCGTGACCACGCCGTGTCAGGGAGGCGGATTTCTGGGGCAGCAGTTCGATCCGTTCGAAATCAACGCCGACCTTCCATCCCTGCGTTACCAGGTGGAAATGCTGCGGCGACTCGATCAGCTCTCGTCCGATCGTATGCAGCATCGACGGGAATTGCTGGACCGACTTGATGTGATCAGCACCTCCGTTTCCAATCCTCAGGCTATCCGGCTCAACGAATACAGCCGTCGCGCTGTTGAACTCCTGGATTCCACTGCACTGCACACCGCTTTGGACATTTCAGAGGAGAGCGCTGCGACTCGTGAACGATACGGCTTGACTGCGCCGACCGCTGAGCCCGGTGATGGAGCGGCTGCAGGCGCTGCCGGGCGTGATTTGCGAGGACAGAATCTGTTGCTGGCCAGACGGCTTGTGGAAGCGGGTGTGCCCTTTGTCAATGTGAATGACTTTCGGCAGCAGGGACAGAACTGGGATTCGCATGCCGACAATTTCGGACAGAACAAAAAGTATCTGCTGCCCCAGGCGGATCGAGCTCTGGCGGCATTGATTCAGGATCTGGATGAACGAGGCCTCCTTGAGAGTACACTTGTCGTCGCCACCGGCGAATTTGGCCGCACGCCAACAATCAACGCCAACGCTGGCCGAGACCATTGGCCTGATTGCTATTCGGTGGTCCTCGCTGGCGGCGGCATCAACGGCGGACAGGTGTTCGGGTCCAGCGACCGCATCGGAGCCTATCCGGAAACCGACCCGGTGACACCTGCAGACCTCGCCGCGACGATCTTCTGGCGCTTCGGCATCGACCCTGCGACCGAAATCCGGGACACGACTGGGCGACCTCATCGCATTGCCACCGGTGAACCGATTCGCAGACTGTTTCGCTGATACCATTGGGCAAGCTGCGTTTGGCAGTAGGGTGTGTGAAGCGGAGCGCAACACACCAATTCTCCCTGGCTCCGGAAGGCAACACAACGGAGACAACGTAGTGCTCTGTCACGCATTCATTGATGGGTTGCGTGCCACTGGCTTTGCCAGTGCTCTCCATCGCAGGGCGCACTGGCAGAGCCAGTGGCACACATCAAAACACGACTGACAGAGCAGCAGGTTCGCACCGTCGTGAATGTATCACTCCGTCTGAAAAGACCCGGTCGCGTAATAGACGGCGAATGTGGCAAGCCAGTGCTCGCCTTCGTAGTGTCCGCTGTTGACGTAGGTCATGCCGGCATCGAAGTGTTTGCGAGCAGAATCCTGAAGCAACGCTTTGCGAGGATCAGATTCGGGCAGTGCCGCTGCAATTCCCGCCATCGTCCATGCTCGGGAAAGATCGAGTCCCGCGAGATGCACCAGATGTCCATCAGTCACGTCGCTGACTTCCACAGGTTCCATCATGGGACCCATTTGCCCGTTGTGTAACTGAGGCAGGAACGTGTCGAGCCATCCGGAAAATTCTTCGCGCGACAGCACACGTCGCATGAGGTCCGCTTCATTGAAGCCGGACGAAAAGAAATCGTTGCCGGAAGGTTCATAGTGGGCCGGATAGTGGACGTCTTTCAGGTAGTAGTGATTCGCTCGGGCGATGATCAGTTCCTCAAGCGGTTTATGGCCGGTCCGGCGCGCATAGTCCAGTTCCAGCGACAGCGCGAATCCGGTATCGGGATGAATCCCCGTGCGAATCGGAAAACTAAGTTTTGGAAGGTAATCCATCGAGTACTGTACGATGACCGTTTCCAGCGGACTGAGATGATCTCGCCACTGCTTTGCGTCAGCGTCGTCCCAGTCGTGAATTTCGGCGACAAGCTGCAGAGCCCACGCCCAGCCGTACATGCGTTCAAAGCTCTTGTTCTCCTTCGGCTGAAAATAATCCGCTTCGACCTGTAACTTGTCTTTCGTGAATTGCCGATTCAGAGTCTCACGAATCCGGGCGGCAGCCGAAGAGTTCGGATACAGCTTCAACAGACGAACGAGCATCCAGTGGCCATGCACCGACGAATGCCAGTCGAAGCACCCATAGAACACAGGATGCATGGCGGAGGGCGATTTGACGTCTTCGGCGGAAGTCATCACATTTGAAGGTTTGTTGGGATACTCTTGAGGAATCCCTTTGAACGCCAGCGCCGCGAAGGCCGCGACCTGATCATCTGACAGGATCATTCCCGATTTCTCCGACGGCCGCGTCTCATTTTCAGCCTCGTCCACAATCGCAACCTGGAACGGCCCGGCCGCAGCAGCGATCATCACAAGTACCAGAACGACAAAACAATTGCTCAGTGGTTGAGAATAGATCTGCATAACTTCACTCGTCTTTGGCGATCGGTGGACACGAATTTTCCGTAGCTGAATTCATGAGAATTCAGTACTCCCCTGAATTCTCAAGAATTCAGCTACGTGACAGGGACGGTCCAGTTCTTAATTCGCCTCAGCATTCAATCTCCGTCCGCAGTACCTGGTGAGTGAACTCTCTCATTATCGTGCAGCAATGCAAGGCTGCCGAATTCGCAGGCTCCGGGAGGGAGCAGTCGTAGGTTTCGTGAGGCCCAAACGACGTCGATTCACGCGAGAGCGAGGCCCCTGTCGAGCCGTGCGAAGGCGAGGTCGATGGCGATCAGGTCGTCGACATCCGTGGTCAAAATCTTTTTCAGGCTCTTCCCTTGGTTG
>JAYUVA010000767.1:0-4830 GCA_043754375.1 Candidatus Kuenenia sp.
CTGCATCTACAGATATTTTATAGGTCGTTTATCCATAGGCACTTACGTACTCATTCTCCTGCGCAAAGACGGATTGGCACACAGCTTGCTAAACAGATCAATGGCACTGCAAGTCAAAGAAGTTCGTCAGCGTGTCGACCCTTGCAGGCGGAGAATCATTTCAAGAGGAACTTTGCCATGCATTGGAACACATCAATTCGAACAGCTCCGAGCGCATTTGCCGCTTTGCGGCGCGACTTTGACCGCAATCCGGGACTCGATTCTGCTTCGTCGTTCGGGGCAATGACAGTTCTGGAATCTGCGGATCGCTGGACGGTGGAAGTCGATGTCCCGGGAGCGTTATTGGCGGACATCGAAATTACGCTCACTGACGGGTCGCTGGTCATCGAAGGTCATCGAAAGCCTCGTACTGACGACGGCGTCAAAGAAGTCTTCAACGATCGCGTGTTCAGCAAGTTTCGCCGCGAGTTGAAAGTACGGGAAGGCATCGATCAAAGTCGCATCGAAGCCGACCTGCGCGACGGCGTGTTAACGTTAACGCTTGTCCGTTCCGCAGAATCGAGCCCGCAGAAGATCAGCATTCGCCACGCGAATGCGTAGTCGCAACGTTTCGCTTAACGCGGGCTTTGCCCGCAACCCATAGTTGCCCGTCACTCCGTGCCGGGAAGACTCGCGTCGGAGACACGAGCAACAATGATGCGCGCCTGGAAAAGGGTCAGGAACCAATAGCCAAATGGCCCCAAGGGTGCTTCGCACTATTGGTTCCTGACCCCTTTTCCAAGCCGAGTTTCACATGGCCGGGGCCGACATGGGCGACCGCACCGATCCGATCATCAATCCGGGGCATCTTGACATCATGGAACGCGAAAGTGTGTGCAATCAATGTCATTTGCCGTCAGCCGCTCGAATTCCGCGCTACGGACATTCTGAGTTCGATTTTCGACCAGGTCAGAAATTCGAAGAAAACTGGACAGCATTCGATGCGGGGACTGATGTTTCCGCCGATGGTCGCACTCGCGCGGTGAATCATGTGCAACAAATGCGGGACAGTCGCTGCTATGTGGAAAGTGACGGGCGACTCGGGTGGATTTCCTGCCATGATCCGCACCGCATGCCGCCGGAAGATGCGAAGGACGCATTCTATCGGCAACAATGTTTGAAGTGTCATGCGTCAGACGACTGCAAAGAACCAATGCCCAAAAGAACCGAACGAGAGGATTCGTGCATTGTCTGCCACATGCCTCATCGTGATTCCTCCTGATCTGGAACGTCTGCTGGAATCAGCGTTGGCCGTTCATCCTTCAGATGGTCTGGCCTTATCAACGCTCGGAGCGCTGGCAATGCAACAGGGGCGGACGACGGAGGCAGTGCAATACCTGACGCAGGCTCGGAATGTTCCATTCGCCGAAGAATCCGCAGTCGCCGGACTTCTGGATTTGTCGTATCAGCAGGCCAACTGGGCGAAGTCGCTCGAATATGTTGATCGCTGTATTGAAATCGACCCTGGCCATCCGGGATACCATGCGATTCGTGCGGACGTGCTGATGAATTCCGGACGGCAAAAGGAAGGCATTACGGCGGCTGAGAAATCGCTGGAACTTGATCCCACCCGAATTCCCGTGCGAGCCTGGCTGGCTGGCAAATGCTTACGAAAAAGACGGTCGAAAAGCGGATGCAGACGCAATGCGTGAGATTGTCCGTCGAATGCAAACCGCTAAATTGCCCGAGTAATGTGAATATTGCGGGCGAAGCCCACGCTAGGTTGTCCGTGGTAATTGCAAGTCGCATTTTGAACCACGGAGGGCACGGAGAACACGGAGGGAATCGCGAGAACAAATAACGTCAGCGTGAAAACGACAATGCAGATTCAATAGCCACGAGAATTCAATCCTTCTTGCGTTTTGAATTCTCCGTACTACTAACAGTTTAAATTTGCGCAGGACGCAGAAGTTTTCAGACGGCGAGTTGCACAAGTTGTTTGGTACTCGCGTTTTGCGCTGCGAGGACGGCGGTGATGGTGAAATCCGTTCTTTTTCAAATCCATGTCCCTGTTGCATGTTTTCTGGAAGATTCCGTACGACGAACCACTGGCGGCGGATCATGCGAAACGAACCCATGAGCGTGTCTGACCACAAATCGACGCAACCCGATTTCACGGCGGGGCACACTGCCAGCCGGAAGAAATGGGTTGCGTGCGGACTTGTACTGACGATCGGCGTGCTGGCCGTTGGTGTGTATTGTTGGCCGAAAGATCCAGTGCCGCTGCCTGCAGGCGTCACTCAGACTGCATACGATGAGGCGAAACGTGAGTTTGTCGAGTTGTTTCATCGTGAACCGAACGAAGCGGATGTGATGATGACGCTGGCAGAGACGGCGGTTCGTAACGACGAGCCCGACGTGGCCGTTGCCTGCTTCGCGCGAGTTCCGTCGGAACATATCCGGTATGGCGCGAGTGCCCGACTTCAGGAAGCGGAGATTCTGTTGCGGGGCAATTATGCAGACAGGGCGGAGGCAAGCTTTCGAGCTTTTCTGCAACTGGCGGAAGCTCAGGATGCGTATCGTCAGGAAGACGTGACACTGGCACGCGACTGGCTGGTTTTTTTGCTGGCTGTCGAACTTCGATTCGAAGACCGAAAAGCCATCCTGCAGCAGATGATTCAGGATCGTCAGATTGATGTGTATGACGCTAAGCAGTTTTACTTTCCGACGCTGTTGATCTGGCAATCGACACTGGGAAGCAGCCGATTGCGTGAATTCCTGGAACAGGATCCGCACAGTCGTCTCTTGCTGATTGCTCACGCGCGGTATCTCGTCGGCGAGGGAAAAACTGATGCCGCGGCTTCGTTTGAGTTTCTGGCCGAACAGATGGAACGCGGAGCTCGATGATGTTCAAAGATCGGCAGTGGCACAGCAAAGCTGCCGGGCTCTACATAATGTTCGTGGTGTGTTCCGTTACCGGCTGCTCACAGCAGCCTGTCTCCGTCGATTCGCCTGCAGAAGTTCCGTCGCCATCAGTGAAACACATTGCGGACGATGTCACGTCTGCTGCCGAAGATCGCGGCAACGTCGCGAGAGTCGAAACGTCATTTCGATTTCGAGAGATCGGGGCAGAATCGGGTTTTGATTTCCAGCGTTACGACGACATGCAGGGGTAACGTCGTATTCTGGAAGTCAATGGCGGTGGAGTTGCCGTGTTCGACTTTGATCAGGATGGTGCCCTGGACATATTCATGAGCAATGGCTGCCGATTGCCGCTCATTCAGGATACGCGAGAAACGCCGGGCAAGCTGTTTCGCAATCTCGACGTGATGACGTTCCGTGACTGCAGCGAAATGTCGGCCCTGCGTCAGTTCGGCTTTTGCTACGGCTGTGCCGTGGCGGACGCCAATGAAGATGGCTTTGAGGATTTGTATCTGACAGCGTATGGCGGCAATCAGTTTTGGATCAATCACGGCGATGGGACATTTTCTGAGGTTGCGTCCGATAACGGCACTCTGACCGGCGTCTGGGGCTCAAGTGCGGCTTTTGCGGATCTCAATGGCGATTCCTGTCTTGATCTGTACGTTGCCAACTACCTCGACGAGTCCGATACAAATCCCAGACTCTGTCCTGAACCCGGCAGTCCGGATGGCTATGTCGGATGTTCTCCCGCAATCTTCAAAGGCGTCCCCGACACTCTCTTTCTTTCCGATGGAGCCGGCGGTTACATCAATGCGTCCGCCGCAGCGGGATTGAACGAACTCCCCGGAAAAGCACGTGGTGTTGTCATCTGCGACCTGGGTGGAGACGCTCGTCCGGAGATTTATGTGGCCAATGACGGCGAACCAAACTATCTGCTGACAGTTGAACGAGCCGGTTTACTCGATGGGAATGTTCAGGAGATCCGATTGCATGACGAAGCCACGGCCGCGAGTGTGGCGTTGCATGAACAAGGCTACGCTCACGCAAGTATGGGAGTCGCGGCAGCAGACATTGATCGCAATGGGGCGTTCGATATTTTTTTGACACACTTCTTCGGCGACACGAACACGCTGTATCTCAATCACTCCGAAGGAGGCCGTCTGATGTTCGAAGACGCAACTCGTCAGTCACTTCTGGGACCGCCAAGTCGCGGTGTTCTGGGGTTTGGGGTCGTGGCGCTGGATGTTGGCGACAACGGTTGGAAGGATCTCCTGATTGCAAATGGCCACGTCGATGATCGCACCTGGATGAAGGCAGCCCAGCCTTTCAAAATGCTTCCGCAGGTTTTTGAAAATCAGCAAAACGGGACGTTCCGAGATAGCTCGGGCGGAGCAGGCCCGTACTTTCAAAAGCCGACTCTGGGACGCGGAGTGGCGATGGGTGACCTCGACCGCGATGGCCGCGAGGACGCCGTCATCTCCCACCAGCTGGCTCCGTCCGTGATTCTGAAAAACGAAACGGAATGCAGTGATTCTGTCACGTTGCGACTGATCGGGACAACGTCGAGCCGAACGCCGATCGGCACGAAGATCCGAGTTTTAGACGGAGTCCCGGAACCGAAGGAACAATTCATCGGCGGTGGGAGTTTTCAAGCAGCGTGCGCCAACGAGATCCACATCGGAGGCATATCAGCGACGGAGTTGGACTTAGAATTTACATGGCCGAATGGGCTTGTCGAATCCGTTCACCTTTCTGGCAAAGGTAAATGGTTAATTCGTGAAGGGTCTGGTCGTGGATTTCGGTGAGGGGGCTGTCGATGTATACTCTGGGCGGCCAAGACTGAAGGACGTGTTGTTGAGTGAGCCGCACGGCGGCCAGCAGTCTGTTGATTGAGTATGCACAGCCAGCAAATTTGTTTAACCCTGAGCC
>JAYUVA010000768.1:0-9074 GCA_043754375.1 Candidatus Kuenenia sp.
TTGAGCCTTCTTCAGAAAAATCTTTCAATTTCTTCTAAGCAACGAAGCTGGGCGTCGAATCACGTCCCCATGCTGCGGGAACTGAGCCCGCAAAAAAAACGTGTGGCACCCCGGCAAGGAGAATTGAAATGTTGAAGAAAATCGTAGTTGGTACCGCGTCGCTGGCTTTGGCTGGCGGTCTGTTGTTGGGTTCAGATGCTCTGAGTTACCTGCGAACCTTTGGAGGTCAGGTACGGGAGGTCGTGAAGTCGGAAATTTCGGTCGAGTTTGAACTCGATCGCATCCGCGATGAAGTGGACAATCTGGTTCCGGAGATTCGTCGGCACATGACGATCGTCGCGGAACAATCTGTCGATGTCAAAGATCTGGAACGTGATCTGACCGACAAAGAAGCGTCACTTGGCAAGCAGAAGGATGCCATCCTTGCGCTGCGAAGTGACCTGGAAAGCGGAGGCACTTCGTTTACTTACCGAGCTGTCTCATACAGCCGCAGTGAAGTCGAATCTGATCTGGCGCATCGTTTCGAATCATTCTGTTCAGTTGAAGAAGCAGTCAAACGCGATCGTCAGATTCTGAAGGCTCAGCGTGATACGCTGCGAGCCAATCAGAAGAAGCTCGACACACTGTTGTCCCGCAAGCAGGATCTTATCGTGAAAGTCGCTCAGCTCGAAGCACGCCTGAAACAGGTTCAGGCAGCCGAAGCGATCAATTCGATCGAAATCGATGATTCGCAACTGGCTCATGTGGAAAAGATGATCCAAGACATGAATCACGCCCTTGATGTGCGTGAGTCAGTGCTGGAAACCGAAGGCACTGTGTTCGGTGGCATTCCGGTGAACGAAGAAGTCGCACCGACGAAGGGCGACATAGTCGGAGAAATCGATTCACACTTTGGTCTGAATAGCGATGATTCGGTTGCGGAAGTCAGTACTCAGCCATCGATCTGAACAGCAAACATCGTCGGCGATCCGAGTGCCGTCAGGCCTCGGACAAACTGCAGCAACTCAGGACGAACGTTGCAGGGGACGTCGGCGAGAATTGAACAATCAAGCGGAAATGACTTCCGCAACATGACCGGGACTCACATCGCTCCGGGCTCGCAGTTCGCTCGGGCCCGGAGTTTTTTTGTCGAGCATTCAAAAGTTGATAGAAATTTCCTCGTTATGAATCGGACTCATGCGAGTGTAGGGCGGGAAAAACGGCGATAGGCCGAGCCAGCCCACGACTGAGATGTTGGGGGAAATGGCGGGCCGTTGCTCGCGTTGCTCGCTGGCTCCACCATACGAAGGCTCTATAATGCTCCGGCCTCCTGTTGATAAATCTATCTGCCGAAATCGCGCGACGGCGGATTTGGCGGAACGCAGAGAATTGAAGTGGCTTATGCCGACGGATCGTTACATGTTGTGGATCGATGGGGTGGGAGCCTGGCAGTTGTGCGTGGGTTCGCAGTTTCTGATCGGTGGCCCGACGCTGGAAGACAAGTCTGCCGACATTTGTCTGATGGCCAACCTGTCGCGGCGTCATGCGTTACTTTTGCGAAATGGAGAAGATTGGTTCATCCACCCGCACAATTCGACCGTTGTGTCGGGTCGAGCTGTCACCGGGCCGACGTTGTTGAGAACGGGCGATGAAATCTGTCTGGCAGAACGAGTTCGACTGGGTTTTCGCATCCCCAGTGTCCTGACGGGCTCGGCTTTGATAGATTTTGAAAGTCCCCATCGTCCAGCCCACTCGGTCAATGGTATCATTCTGATGACGGACAGTATTCTGTTGGGGCCTCGCAGGGATCATCATGTGTGTTGTGCGGACTGGCCGGAAGTGGTTGTGATTTATTATCAGGACGGCGTATTACGGTGTCGTTCTAAAGCCGGACTGAGCGTGAACGGAACTCGAGTTCGGGATTCTGCGGTCCTGAGCGACGGTGCCATTGTTTCAGGGGATGACTTTCGGTTTCGGATTGAAAGACTGAAAGCGTAACGAGTTTATAAATTTTCAGCGGACCGGCGCCAGCGGCCTGTTGATTGAATGTGCATCGTCAGCAATTTTGTTTAACCCTGAGCCGCAGGCGACGGTTTCCGGTGACGCCGTCGCCTGCGGCTCAGGGTTAAACGATTCAATCAACAGACCGCTCGCGGCTCACGGTTTTGATGTATCGGGACAGACTCCGGGTGCGACTCGCTGAATTGAACAATCGTCGAGCCACCCGTTTCTGGCAAACACCGCCAGCTTTTCAGGTTCCACTCGGAGAGTCGATTCCTACGCGAATGTGCCTCAAAATGCGGGGACAGTTTTCAAAACGGCCACTTTGCTGAGGATTTTCTCGTTCACAGCCCTCGGAAACTCAGTCTTCGCGAGGATTTTCATCTGTTCTCAAACCTCGCTCAGGCATAAAAATGTCCGTGTCACCGATCGCCGCGTCTGAGTAGTGAAGCAAGGTTACCAAGTTGTCAGGGGTTTCAGGGGTATCACAGGGAAGTCAATCCAACCCAAAGGCACGCCGCAAGCTGTCCTCAAAAAAGCTCCTGCGCCGCCTGCTGAGGCTGGCACTTGAGTATCGCGGTCCCTGCTCGGCTGTTGTGCTCATGCAGATCGCGTTGGTTGTGCTGAGTCTTTCGACGCTGGGAATCACGGGCCTTGGAATCGACTACCTGTCTTCACAGGTTCTTAAAAATTCAGTGCCGCCTCAATGGCCACTGGGACTACATCCGCCTGCCGCGTGGAGTCCCCTGCAGGTTGTCACAGCGATGTCCGGACTGATCCTGGTCGTCGCGCTGCTCACGGCAGCGCTGAAATATCTGGCTGCCATCGCGTCCAGCGCATTGTCGCAGGAGGTTCTTGTTCGCATTCGCACCGACGTGTATTCAAAATTGCAGCAACTGAGCTTCAACTTTTACGACGCAGGCGACAGCAGTTCGATTATCAACCGAGCAGCCGGTGACGCCAGCAATGTTCGCAATTTTGTCGATGGCGTAATCATCAAAGTCCTGACCGTTTTGCTCACACTGACTGTCTATCTGGTGTATATGCTGAAAATGCATGTCGGGTTGACGTTGGTCTGTCTGGCAACGACGCCGCTGCTGTGGGTCGGAGCAATCGTCTTTTCAAAGCTCGTGCAACCCGCTTACCGTCAGGCCAGTGAACTGAGCGACGTGATGATTCGGACACTGGTTGAGAATCTGCAGGGGATTCAGGTGGTCAAAGGGTTTGCGCGCGAATCGGAACAGGCAGCACGATTTCAGGAGGCCAACCACAACATTCGGGATCTCAAGGAAACAATTTTCTTCCGGATTTCAACGTTTCAGCCCAGTATGGGATTACTGACTCAGATCAATATGCTGGTGCTGATCGGTTACGGTGGAACGCTCGTGATTCGCGGTGAACTGGCACTCGGGACCGGCCTGTTTGTCTTCGCAAATCTGCTCCACGAATTTGCCAATCAGGTCTCGCAGATCACAAACATTGCCAACAGTATTCAGACGAGTCTGGCAAGCGCTCAAAGAGTGTTTGAGGTTCTGGACGAGCCGATTCAGATTACGACGGAAGCAAACGCACAACGCCTGCAGCGTGTCTCTGAATCCATTGAACTCGACGACGTCTCATTTGGATATCATCCGGATCGCATCGTGCTGCACGATGTTTCACTTCGAATTCAAGCGGGTGAGTGCATTGGAATCACCGGCCCCACAGGATCAGGCAAGACGACGTTGTTGAGTCTGCTGAAACGATTTTACGATGTGAGTTCCGGGAGCATCTGCCTTGATGGTGTCGATCTGCGGAAACTGAATCTTGACGACGTACGGCGCGCGATGGGAATCGTGTTTCAGGACAGTTTTTTGTTCAGTAACACCATCGCGGCAAACATTGCATTTGGAATTCCTGACGCAACGATGGATCAGATTGCTGCTGCCGCAAAGATCGCGGCGGCGGATGAGTTCATTCGCGAACTGCCGGACCAGTATGAATCCATGGTGGGTGAGCATGGAGCGAACCTGTCCGGTGGCCAACGACAACGACTGGCACTCGCGCGGGCGATCGTGACAAATCCCTCCATTCTGCTGCTCGACGATGCCACCGCGTCCGTCGATCCGGAAACCGAATACGAAATCCGCGAAGCGATTGTTGCGGCCATGCATGAACGAACCACGATCGTGGTATCCAGCCGATTGAGCACTCTCAGTCAGACGGATCGCATCGTCGTCCTTCAGAAAGGCACAATCAGCGCCGTGGGAACTCACGAAGAGTTGCTCGAGTCCTGCGTCTGGTACCGGGAACTCGCGGAACTTCAGGGCCTTTCAGCCGGACGAGTCACCGGAGCGATCGTCAATTGTGGCCAACACGAAACCATGAAGAAACTTTAGTGCTTGGTCCGGCCTACCCTAATGAAGCATTGACGTCACACACGCCCGATTTACAGAAGTCCAGTCAAACCATGTCCCGCGTCGTCACATTTCGACATTCCATTACACGCCACGTTGAGCGTGAAGACGAGGCTCGTCAAAAACCGCTCGACTTCAGACTCATTGCGCGACTGATGGATGCGACACGCCCCTACGGCAGCAAACGTTTCTGGCTGTTGGTTTCAGTCGTGATCCGGGCGGTCCAGCTTCCTGCCCTCACATGGTTCATTGCGGCTTTGATTCGAGGCCCGATCGCCGACAGGGATTCCGCCGGTGTGATTCAGGGTGCGATCGGATTTGCGCTGTTGGCGCTTTCCACACAGTTCGTGATGCACTTTCGACAGCGGCTTGCGCTGGAACTCGGTGAGTCTGTTGTCACGGACCTGCGGAATCAGTTGTTTCAACATATGCAACGCATGCCCATGCGGTGGTTTCACACGAATCGGATAGGTCGAGTCATCAGTCGCATGACCTCAGACGTAGAAGACATCCGCATCGGCGTGCAGGAAGTCTTTTATGTCACTCTCGTGCAGTTTATTCAGATGGGCATCGCGGCGGCAGCGATGATCTGGTACGACTGGTCGCTGTTCCTCATCGTGCTGGGACTGGCACCTGTGATCTGGGCAATCAACAGACACTTCCACAGACGACTGAGCAACGCACTGCGGAATATGCGGGAATCATTCAGTCGCGTCACAGCCACGCTTGTCGAATCTGTGGTGGGCATTCGTGTTACGCAGGGCTTCGTACGTCAGCAGGAAAATGCCCGCGTCTTTGAAGAACTTTCGCTGGATCATTCTCGCTATAACAGCAAGGTGCTGCAGACGCATGGCAAGTTTCTGCCGCTACTGGAACTCAACAGTCAGATCTTCATGGCCGTGCTGCTGCTGGTAGGCGGTTATCGAGTTCTCACACCCGGACACACGACCGAAATTGGAGATCTCGTTGGGTTCTTCTTTATGGCCAACCTGTTTTTCTCACCGATCTCAATTCTTGGCAACCAGTACAACCAGGCCATGACGGCGATGGCCGGAGCTGAGCGACTTTACCGCCTGCTGGATACGGAGCCTGAATGGGTTGATCCGCCGGATGCATTGCAGTTGAACACAATTCGCGGCGATGTGGAATTCCGGGATGTCACGTTTGGATACGAGGCCGATCGTCCGGTGCTGCATCAGATTTCATTTAAGGCGAAACCCGGTGAAGTGATCGCATTGGTCGGGCACACCGGGAGTGGCAAATCGTCGATCATCAATCTGGTGTGTCGATTCTATCTGGCTGACTCGGGGCAGGTGCTGATTGATGGGCACGAGATTCGAAATATCGCCGGTCATTCTCTGCATCGTGGCATGGGGATTGTGCAACAGCAGAATTTTCTGTTCAGCGGCACCGTAGCCGAAAATATTCGCTTCGCCTGGCCGGAGGCTTCCGACGCCGATCTCGTCGATGTCCTGCGGAAACTGAATTGCGAAGATCTGCTGACCGCACTGCCGGAAGGTCTGCAGACTCGTGTCGGTGAAGGCGGAGCCGCCGTGAGTTCCGGGCAACGGCAACTCATTTGTTTCGCACGTGCCATGCTGGCGGACCCCGCAATCCTGGTCCTGGACGAAGCCACCAGCAGCATCGACAGTGCCACTGAATCGCGACTCCAAAACGCGCTGAAAGTACTGCTGCATGGCCGCACGGCCTTCGTCGTCGCTCATCGCCTCAGCACCATCCGCAACGCCGATCAGGTCATCGTGCTGGACCACGGCAGAATCGTCGAACGCGGAACGCACGATGAACTGATCACACACGACGGTATCTACGCCGGGCTGTACGATCGCTTCTCGCAACACCACGAGACTGCCTGAATATCGCCGCCTTGTTGGATGTTTGACATTTGCCATCAACCACCTCAGAATCGCGACCTGAACATGACTTGAACCCTGATCCCGGACGCATCTCGAGCAGGACGTTTTCCAATGAGCTACAATCCCTTCGAAGCGCCACAGTCAGATTCCCGAGCCATCGGCATCCTGAGCGGGACGCGAGAGGATCTGAGAAGCGTGGCGCGTTATCAGAAAGGGATTATCGTTTGCATCCTCATTTATCTGATCGCATTTTTCGGCCAGTTTGCGGTACCGCAAGAACTGCGGATCATCCTTGGGATCGGCATCCTGTGCGTAGGATTGACCAGTACTGTCTTGGTCTTCCTACTGGCAATCAAGACGCACGGAACAGGGCAAGGAATTCTGCTGGGGATTCTGTGCCTGGTTCCATGCGTTGGATTGCTCGTGCTGCTGATTATTAACAGCAAAGCGACGAATGTCCTGAAACAGAACGGAATCAAGGTTGGCCTGCTCGGAGCTGACGTGAAATCAATCTGAAGCCTTCACGGAAGTAACTTGTGGAGACTGCGGGCGGTTCGCTGTGTGTTGACGATTGCCAGAGCTTCCGGGACGTTGGCGATGAAACGGACGAGTTGCGATGTGGAGCAACCGAGAGCAGCGGCCGTTTTTTTTACATCAAATTCCTTAGCGTCGATGGCATCCAGCGCTTCGGCGATCATCAACGGGAAATCATCGTGGTGTTCGCTGCAGGCGATCTTCTGGTTTCGACAACGAGATTGCCACAATGCGGATGGAACAACTTCGGCCGTTCCCACTGCACGAACTCGAACGGCCAGCAGCAGTCTCAGCCGCGCGATGGCGACCTGCCTGTTCTGTTCCTGACTGCGGCGTTCGGCGGCGAAAGAAATGATGCCAGTGGGCCGATGTGTGATCTCAATCGCCGTTTCGACTTTGTTGCGATGCTGCCCACCGGGGCCGCTGTGCCGCGACCGACGGATATTACACTGCAACAACAGCGCGTCGATCGCCAGCGTGACTGGATGGTCTTGATAAATGCGAAGCGGATTCTGATCGTGGTGCGACATCCTCGCATTCTGCCATGTCACGCGACACCCTGGAATCCCATCGACGTAAACCGGGCCATTTCGATAGCGTCGAGAATCTTGATGGCATGAATCGCATCGAAACACATCACAACTCGCCGTGCTCCCTGAGCATCCGGCGTCTTGCGTTCCAGCAGGATCAGATCGCCCGACAACATAAAGCTGCAGAAAGGAATCGATTCGCCGAAGGTGGTCACGACAAGCCCGGCTTTCGGAATGCTGACCGGCCACTCGGCAAAAATTCTTCGCATGTCTTTCATGGAACTTGTCGACATGAACCTGTTTTCCCGGTAAACCACGATGTTTGCTGTCCGTTAATTTCATCTTCGGCGCATAACGCACGGCGACTGAAGGGCCAGTCAGCGGATGCGAGTACTTCCCTCCGGTCGTCGAAAGGTGAGCATGGTGATCATCCATAGAATCTGCGCAGCCCGTAGACGTGTCAAATTCGAAATGGTCACAGGGCAAAGCAGCTGATGCATTTGTTTGCCGTCGATGACCGGCAAGTCCGGGGCAATTGCAGCGATAAGGGGCCTGTGCGGATGCGAGTATCGAATGTCAACGTACAAAATGATTTGCCCATTTTGCCCCTGAAACGAAACGTAGCTGTCTGTGTCAATTGCTGCCCCTGCACTTTTTGACTGGAAGACACTGAGCGACACGTCGGTCGCGTCGGTCAAAGCAGAACTGCTTCCGACGTCGCTTGATTTGCCATCGCTGCCGCACGCCGTAACTGAATTTGTGCAGAAAGCTGCCGATCCGGATTTCAACGTCACTGAGATTTCAGAAGTCGTGGAAAAAGACGCTTCGCTGACGGTTGAACTGCTCAAACACGTCAACTCAGCCATCTATGCTATGCGAAATCCGATTCGCAGTGTGCGGGATGCGATTGTCCACATCGGTATCAACCCCACGCGCCTGCATCTGCTGGCAGTCGGCATGAAAGCTGCCACCCGGGCTCTGAGGACAAAGTTAATCAACCAACGCAACTTCTGGAATGAGTCACTCCAGAGAGCACTTTTTGCACGTGAGATTGCCAGACGTATGAAATTGGATCCGGGCCTGGCATTTCTCGGCGGTCTGCTTCAGGATTATTTGCTGCCGGTCCTGACCAACACGTACGACAAACAGTATCTGCAGTTTTTGGAAGTGCCGCCGGGGCAAAGGAAGGATCTGGCCGTCTGGGAACGCGAAACCTTTGGCTTTGATCACGCATCTGCAGGAGCGCATTTTGCGGCTGAATGGCATTTCCCCCCCGACTTGCTGTGCGCGATGTTCTTTCATCATTCTCTGGAATCGACACTTCAGGGAACGCATGCAGAATTCTTCAAACTCTTCCCGGTGGCGCTCTCGGCGTTATTGCCTGATCAGCTGCATCAGTCTGCCACCGGATTCCAGACGCTCATCAAAGTTGCGCAGCATTGCCACGCCATTGATCTGACAGATGTCTGCAGGACCGTCGATGCCGAACAGATGAAACTCGCGGAAGGTTACGAAATCCCGAATCATCTGAGTCAATTGCTCGCCCAGACGCAGCGCACGATGGAGTTGAGCGGGGCTTGAATCGTTGATTCCGATTACGATGTGCGATTGTCGAATACGAGCCACGCAGCGCTCGCACCGATCGCGTTGCGGCTGAATTCCTGAGGGCACGCGGAAAGTTCCCGAACCGACTGCACTTCATCCCGATCCCAGGAAATGATGTGGTCAACTTCATGCCTCTTTGACTCAATTCTGTCACG
>JAYUVA010000769.1:0-3794 GCA_043754375.1 Candidatus Kuenenia sp.
TTTCCGCGCTGGCAGCCTGCTCGGGCGTCATCTCGGGAATCACTGCCTTCCGGATTGAATCACTCATCACGCTCGTGACTCCGACCTTGATTCCGTTGATTTCAAAAATCGTTGATGACAAAGGTGTGCCGATATCTTTCGATCCGAAGAACGTCAGATTGGCTCCGAGGAACTTCAAGGGCTCATCGCCATCAGACAAATGTTGCGAAAGCAAATAGCCGGCTTCAAGTTTGAGCTCTTCCGGCCCCATCGCCAGGGCAACGTATTTGAGTTCCCGCAGTGCCTCGAGCGATGTTTCGAATTTAAGCCTGGCCTGCGTTCCCGTGCGACGCGAAACGCTGCCGACATCGATGCCACGCACGTCCCAACCCAGCGATTCGAGTTTCTCAAAGAGCGACGCCCGGCGGGACATGCCACCCAATTGATTGGCCGTGCATCCGCAGGGTTCGAAATAGCCCAACTGCTCACCGGTGGCGACGAGAGCCAGCTTTGGAGTCGGCCATGACGGAAACTTCAGCGGTACCATCGGAGTTGCCGCGCGTTTGTCCTCGTCAGCCTCTTTCCTGGCTTCAACCAGTGGCACGTTCGACGAAGTTGTCTCGTGCACCGAGGCGTCAGGTTGGGCCGATGCAGACGGCGTCACTTTACTTCCGGAAATCCGGGGACTTACATCGCCCGGTTCAGCGACTGGCGGTGCATTCGACGCCGAATCCCTGCGAAGCATCATCAACACGACAGCAGCAGCGACAACCGACGTGAATCCCAAAAAAGCCAGAGTTGAACTGCGCATTTCGCTCACTTTCTTCAAAAGCGCGGCATTTCTCAGTGGAACAAAATCCGTAACTGCGGACGATAGTCGCCTGCAGATTCGGAGAGAACCCCAAACCACCTGATTCGTCCATTTGGCACTGCACGGGAGAAGGATTGGCTCGCCGAGCATTGGTACACTTCACGGTGCGCAGGGCGTGACGTTTATACTCCGCGCGGTCAAGAGTGAGACAATTGGCGAGCGGCATGCGTCAGCTTGCCGGTACAAAAACGAGGTACCGGACGGCGCACGCCGCTCCGCTCGCCGGACTCATTTCTGGCCACGCGGAGTCTAGCTGGTTTTTTGATTCATGTGTGTCGTTTTTTTGTTGGATGACGGACCGAAACGAATGCTGACAAATCGTAAAGAATTTCATTCCAATTGGCCTCAAGCACTGGTTGATGATGTCCGTAAGGGATTCTGGAGAGCGGCGGCGACAGGGCTCGCGTGGTGGATTCTCGCGTTTTGCGCATTCGGCCAATCACAAAAAATTGAGATCAAGGTCGATGTGTCTTCAGTCGTCGGTCAAATTCGAGCCTTGCATGGTGTCAATGGAGGCCCGCTCCATTCAGGAGATACGTTGGATCTGTCGGACGCGCATCGCCAGCTGCAGGTGCCGTTGACCAGGTTGCACGATTGTCATTGGCCGAACGCGGATGTCGTCGATATCCATGTGCTCTTTCCGGACCCGGACGCAGACCCGGAACTTCCGGAAAGCTACAACTTCAGTCGCACCGACGATTATGTCCAGTCGATTTTAAATACCGGTTCGCAAATCGTGTTTCGTCTGGGTGAGAGCATTGAGCATTCACGTCGGAAATATCATGTGCATCCACCGGCCGACGCTGACAAATGGGCGACGATATGTCTTGGTGTTGTGCGTCACTACAACGCCGAATGGGCGAACGGCTTTCGTCACAACATCCGGTACTGGGAGATCTGGAATGAACCAGAGAACCGTCCCGCGATGTGGACCGGAACCGACGAGGATTACTTTCGCATTTACGCAGCCGCAGCCAAAGCCATCAAGGGCCATTTTCCAGAGGTGAGTGTGGGTGGTCCTGCCGTCGGCTTTGCCGGAGACTTCAACGCGGACCAGTTAGCCCCCTCGCCATTCGTTCGCGGTTTTCTGGATCGTTGCCGGAACGACCGGGTGCCGCTCGATTTCTTCTCCTGGCATACCTACACAAACGATCCGGGCGAGTTTGTGCAGCGAGCTCGTGCCATTCGACGCATGCTGGATGAATCCGGATTTGAGCAAACCGAGAATCATCTCAACGAATGGAATTACCTGCCGGACAACGACTGGAGTCCCATGCTGGCTAAACAGCCTCAATTACGACAAGCCTGGTTCGACCGAATTCGTGGCAACGAAGGTGCCGCATTCACGGCCGCCAGTCTGATCCGATTCCAGGACGCACCACTGGACGCCGCAAATTACTATTCTGCCGACATCCATGGCTTCGGAATGTTCAGTGAGCACGGCGTTCCCCACAAAAACTATGAATCGTTCAAACTATTCGCGCAGATGCTGCAGACGACGGAACGACTCTCCGTCAGCGGCAAACTTCCCGATGCCGTCGCAATTCTGGCAGGAATCAATCCGGATCGAACGCAGTGTACAGTTTTTGTGAGTAATCATTCTCAGGAGTCATACGACTTCACGGTTAACCTCGCATCATGGCCTGAACGCGAGAAGTTCGTGTGTCAAATCCGGTCGTTGGAGACAGAAGTCATCGTCACACAGGAATCATCAACTGACAAGCCTCTGACGCTCCCGATCCAGGCCCATTCAGTGATCACAATTCATGCAAAGTAGTGCTCTGTCAAGACAAGAAATCGGGGTTGCGTCTGTAGGCCGGACCAAGCGCAGCGCAGTTCCGGCTGGTGTCAGGCATGTGCCGGAACTGCGCTGCGCTTGGTCCGGCCTACCCCAAAATCAGGCATTGACACCGCAGTAGTCTGAATTCCTGAGTCATGGAGTCATGGGTGATTCCGACAGCCAAACTGTCCAGTGAAGTTTCGAAACTGCCTTCCCGTGACCGCAGATTCGATCAGCCGGAACGCAGTATTCGAATCCCGTTTGGGAAAGGCGAAAAAGGTTTGAAGCGCCGGCCCCTGTGAGTTACGATCCGCCCGCTTCCGGTCGATACATTGCACAACATCAACGGCCATTCATGATCAACGGCCATTCAGAGCAGCTTATGAGTTTCTGTAAAAAAGGAATTATTCTGGCCGGCGGAACCGGATCACGATTGTTTCCGTTGACGCTCGCGATCAGCAAACAAATGGCGCCCGTGTATGACAAGCCCATGATTTATTATCCGCTGTCGGCTTTGATGCTGGCCGGAATTCGTGAAGTGCTGATCATCAGTTCGCCGCGTGACCTGAGTGGATTTCAGACGTTGCTCGGTGATGGTGCCGGATGGGGTATGAAGTTTTCTTACGTCGAACAGGCGAAACCCGAAGGGCTGGCGCAGGCGTTTATCCTCGGCGCCGACTTTATCGGCCCGGATCACGTCGCCTTAATTCTCGGCGACAACATTTTCTATGGCAGCGGATTCCAGAAGATCCTGAATTCTGCAGCATCCAACGAAACCGGAGCCACGATCTTTGGCTACGAGGTTCGTGATCCGGAACGATACGGTGTGGTGGAGTTTGATCCGCAGGGCAAAGCGATTTCGCTGGAAGAAAAACCGAAACAGCCAAAATCGAACTTCGCCGTTCCTGGATTGTATTTTTACGACAATTCGGTTGTCAGAATTTCGCAGAATCTCAAACCGTCCGTACGGGGAGAACTGGAAATCACAGACGTGAATTCTGAGTATCTGCGCCGAGGCCAGTTGCGGGTTGAAATGCTGTCACGCGGATTTGCGTGGCTCGATACGGGGACTCACGATTCACTTCTGGATGCCGGAAACTTTGTCGCGGCGATTGAAAAACGAATGGGACTCAAGATCTCCTGCCCGGAAGAAATTGCGTTCCG
>JAYUVA010000770.1:0-2826 GCA_043754375.1 Candidatus Kuenenia sp.
GCAACGCCAAGAGTATTCCAGTACGATGCGTTTTGCGGCTCAAGGTGGACCGCACGTTGTGCCATCTCGGCGGCTTGTTTCGCGTGTTCGGCGTTGTGATCCGGACGAGTCACCAGCATCCAGGCGAAGTTGTTGAGTGGCAAGGAAAGATCCGGTGCCAGCGCCATGGCCTCTGAGAAAACGACCGCCGATTCATCATATCTGCCAGCAGTCGCCAATTGGAGTGCCTGAGCGGACTTAACGCTTGCCTGCGCCCTGCGATGGGTCGCTTCGACCTCGGCCGGGAGTGTTCCCAGATCAACAATGATCTCTAGGGACCTCCTGGGAAGATCCGGCTCTGCAACTGCCTGGAGAGATGCATCCCAAGGCAAGCCAAGCTCCCTGAGCGCTTCACTGATTGACGCCAGATTCCACAGGACCACGTCATGTCCATCTGCGATTGCCAGTACAGACTGGTGTCCAAGCAATGCCAGTGGCGCGTTGTATCGCTTATCGGAAACCCGAAATTGCGTGAGCGTGCGGCCGGTGTTCAATTCGGAAATCATGATTTCATAAGGTGCCGCAATTGTCGCAATTAATCGGCCATCCTGCGAAAAGACCGGTGTCCCGGGCCTTGCCGGAATTTTCTGAAACCGCTGACGTTTCCATGTGTCAGTCTCAAAGAAATAATGTCCGGTCGCTGCAGACTCGGCCGTTTCGGTAGAAATCAGCCAACGGCCGTCAGGACTGAACGACACACCAAAACTGACATCTGCCTGACCATCTCCAGGAGAAATTTCGATCCGCTCTCTGGTCTGCAGATCCCAGATCTGGATCGCCGGCTCATGGTGACCGCTGCCCGCCAGCCATTTGCCGTCGGGACTCACGGCAATGTTGGTAACATTGCGATAGTGGCTCGGCAGGAAAATGGCATTTGTCGCTGCAAAATTTGAAGCAACATCGAGAATCACAACCTGCTGGTTTCGCCAGTCATATAGCGCTAATTTTCGAGCGCCGGGCAGCCAGCAGACATCTCGTGGATCCATATTCAGATCTGGAGCCAGCTTTTCCGGGGGCCCGTAGTGCCAGCGAACTGCGGACTCCGTCTCCACGGACGAGACTGGCCAGTGATAAGCACCGCCGGAGGAAGTCGTGATCATTTCCGATCCATCAGGATGAAACAACACTCCGAGACAGTCGTCAATTGGCAGCGTCTGACGTTGCCGACCGGTCGTCACATCCCACAAAGCAACTCCCTTGTTTCCATACGTAGCCAGAAGTCGCTCATCATCACTGAATCTGGCCCCTATAATTCCTGGCAGCTCCGATGCAATAGTATTGTTCCCAAACGCCGGATCGTGGAAGGTGCGGATATGTGTTTGGAATGAGAGTTCACAAATACCGTACTCCAGATTTGACAAATGGTTGTATGCAATCCGGTTACCGTCTGCTGAAAAGCTGGAGAGGGGGTGTTCGGACGTGAGCAGGCACTCGCTGGTTGCTGCATTCCAGAGTCGGGCTGTCTTGTCCCAGCTGTACGTCAAAAGCAAATGACCGTTGTTTGAAAACTCGCAACGCGTAATCAGCTCGTTGTGTCCCTTCAGCACAGAAGTCAGCCGACGCTCGGCAACATTCCAGATGCAGAGGCCACCATGACCGCGGCTGACCGCGAGCAGTTGTCCGTCAGAGCTCCACGACATCAGTCCGGGGGCCGCAGTTTCCTCAGCCGGTTGCTTCAAGCGGTCGGTTTCCTGCCCTGTTTCAACATCCAGAAGGACGATCGCACGACTTTCTGACTCGTTCACCGCGAGCCGCGTTCCGGTAGGGTCAAAACAAACATCGGAGGTCATTTCCTGCAGCGGAATCCGGCGCAGTTCGTTGCGATGCAGAAGGTCCCAAACGATCAACTCCAATCGGCTGCCGGGAAACACGAGTATCAGACTGTTTGGTGCAACAGCTGCTGCGATCGCGAAGTCTGTCGATGAAATCGGTGACTGAAGGATGAGTTCTTTCGAATGCAGGTCCCAAACGAAAAGCTGATCACTGTTGCTTAGAATGCTATAGTGGACGAGTAGAAAACGATCGTCGGGTGAAAACATCATTTCCGCATGCCAAACGTCAAAGTTCGGCCGGGGATGACGAAAGAACACGATGTTGTCATGAACAGTCCGAACGCTGAGACTGAAATCGCCGCGTCCTGGTCTTTCGCCAAGTGGCAGCAAGGTTCCCGGCTCCCTGTTGCCATGCAGATTGATCATCGCAAACTGTTGCAACTGGTGATCGAAGCACGATGATCCGAGAACATCGGCCTGTTGCTTTAGAATGGGCCTTAGATCCGTCAGCCCCATCGCGGCGATGGCCGAATCACGGAGGTCGTCTTTCAGAGTTCCTTCAGGATTGAGTTTCGCTGCCTGCCGGAGTTCATCCAGGCTGCGAAAACGCTGGCCTTCCTGTCCGCTCTGCCGATAGATGTTTGCCTGCGCTAGATGTGCACGGATGCGGGATTCTTTCTCGGCAGCGTCCGCGCGCTCCAGCAGTCGCTTTGCTGCACTTTCCGCAGCTTCCGCTCGTTCTCGATTTGCGACCGCCACATCCCGTTCCCGTCCGATGGCATTGGCGATGAACAGGCCCGCCATCAGCAGAACAGTCAGCAAGGCGGAGACTCCCAACAGGCTGGTGATCACCGGATTTCTCCGACACCACTTCCAGAGTTGTTCGCGGCGACTGACGCGGCGAGCCCGAATCGGTCGGTCTTCCACAAATCGTCTGAGATCCTCAGCAAAGTCTGCGGCCGTCGCATATCGATCCGCTGGCTCCCGAGCGACAGCCTTGAGGATCACAGTTTCC
>JAYUVA010000771.1:0-5669 GCA_043754375.1 Candidatus Kuenenia sp.
TCATCGTTGATCCGAAATCGCAGTCTGTGGAAAGCGACATAGTCCACATTCGAAATGTCAAATGGAATCCGAATGACACGAAACTCCTCACTTTCGAGCTCCAGGAAAAATTCCTGACGACATTGCCAACGGTGATCAGCATTGCAGGTGAAGATGCAAAGAGCGTTTCGATTCACAGTGTCACAATTCAGTCGGGCGACATGGCCGAACCACTTCTGCAGCGAACGTTTCTTGAGTCAAAAGTCAACGACGCCGGACAGGAGCGGTCGTTCGCCACTCAAGCGAACCCTCAATATGAAGCATTGCGGCAGTTGTTGCTCAGGAAAAATGAGCTGTACTTCCACCGCTGGCGACCTCAGAACATCACATACCTGTTCGGGTTCCGAAAACACGAACAGGGTAACAATGCTGCTGATATTGCAAAGTTTGACCCATTCATTCTGGAACTGGAAAAGCAAATCCATGAACTGCAACAACCCCAGTGGCGCGAGGTGACTTTGCGATTGCAGTGACAACCCCGAACTCAGACTCCACGCGAGTACGAAATGTGTGCCCTGAAGGAACTTCTGAAAGCGGTCTCCACCACGAGAATCAGAAGGATCATCCGACGATGATCTCCAACAACAGAAGTTCCGTTCTCACATCGCTTTGCTGATCGCCTTTTTTCCGCCATCAGATTTGCCATTTCAGCGCGTGCCTCAGCTCTTCCAGTCGATGTTGAGCAAGCAGTTCGGCCTGCTCTCAGCCCTCGTCGGTCGCATTCGGCAGAAACCGGCCACCGCTCATGAACATGCCGTTGTCGCAGGGGGAGCACCACTCGACGCGGACGTTGTACTGAAACTCGCGAGTTTCACTGGCCATGCGGACAATGACATCGCCCGGTGTGACCGCTCCGCGATGCAGCATGCCGATTCCCGTGCGACTGATTTCGCGGGTCATTGCAGCAATCGTGTTGCCGCGCTGAGTGCGAATTTCTGCGGGTACTGACAGTTCAAGACGCTCGTTCTGGCGGTTGTTCGAAACGTTCACCTTCCCAATGCTCTCAAGGATTCGGCGAAGGTCATCGATTGTGGGACGACTCCAGGGATCGTGCGTCATCAGAAAACTCCTGCTGCGATTCCGGCGACGCGGAACAGTTGACCAGCGGCTGTTTGCCATTGTGCCGCCGAGCGACCACAAGAAAGTCGCGGCTCACAATGGCAACACTAGGTCGCAACCTGACTGTCAGCCGAGAGTCCTGATCACAATTCCGGGGTTATCCTACCCGTTCGCCGCTCGGCGATTCATAGTCAGAGGCTTTGTACGACCTGGCGCGAACAGCAGGGCGATGACGATTGCGCCGCCTATGAGGAGTAGCCAGTTCCGTGTCGAGAAAGATTGCACGAGTCCCGGTCGGGCTGCGGTAGAAGCTCCTTCGCTGACGGATTCCGATTCGGAAACCGGTGCCACAGGAGCCGCTGTAAACTGAGCACCGCCAGTCGTTGACGTTGCTGTACCAACCGAATGACGAACAATGTTTGGTTGAGCCGTTCCATAGTTTGCCGTAACAATTCTATGGTCGTTCGGAAATGTCGATGCATTGCTTTGACGAATGTCCGAAGGTTCCTCAGCCGAATAATTTTCGTCTTCGACATTTCCAGCGAATGCCGGTGGTGCACCGAATGCTGCGTTGCGAAGGCGTACTTTGCCATTGTCTGAATTGCCATTCAGATGACTAGCAAAGGCACTTGCGACATCGCCACGGTGGCGCCCGGACTGAGATTCCGGTTTCTCTTGCGGCGAATCTTCCCGCTCCAATCCTTCCTGATTCTCTGATGCCTGCAACCACGCGCTGGAATTATCAGCCTGGTGGTTCGCCGACTCCGTACGATCTGCAGTCCCCGATTGAGGCAGGCGAGTATTCTGCCGAGCGGCGGCTGCTCCAAAAAGTGCTTCTGCGTCAGCCACATTGATATCCAGCGCGGAAGTCTTTTTCTTTGGACTCCGGGCGGCAGTGTTTGTCACTTCAGTTTTATCGTGCGCGGCGACACGGCCTTCTGTTCCCATGAGCTGATCAAAAGCGGCAAGTGCGTTTCCTGTTTTCTCAAAGGTCGAAGCGGTGCGTTTTGAGCTCTGCAACGGTTCAGCATCGGCTTTGCGCCCAAATCCGGAAGCCTTTCCATCGGAGTCAGCATCGGCTGCCAGAAGAAAATCAAACTGATTTATCTGGCGTTCCGCGATACTGGATATGTCACGTTTCTTCGACTCAGCTTTGGTCGAAACTTTTTGTCGCAGATCATTCGCGGCCTCAGCAGCTTCCGTTTCGGTTTTCGCCACAGTCCCGACGGAATTCAGGAGGAAATGCTGTTCAAATCGTTTGGCCAACGCGTCATCTTCTTCGTCGCTGTTGCTGCCGCCTGAATCGCCTTTCCGCGATGCCCCCAGCGCGACTGCGTCGGTGTCAATGTCTGTCGATTCTGATTGGTGCCGGCCTTTCCGGCTGCCAGCGATTGCGCCTTTGGCGGATTTCGGCTTCGGGCCGACTTCAAATGCGAATTCATCTTCCGACTTCTGCAACTGATCGTCGATTCTTGCAACATCCTTACCCGACTCCGCCTTGAATGAAGAAGACGCAGTACGGTCGGCAAGTTTTGGCTCTTCGCTCAGGAATGGATCCGGTTCGACCGATTCTCGCTTTGTAAACGCCCGACCCAGAAATCGTGGGTTCTTGCCAGTGTCTTCCGAGTCCCCATCCGAAGTACGTGCGTCAATGGCTGCGGAGGTCTCTTCCTCCGTCGGCTCAGTCTTGCCGAACGGACGCCAGGACGCGAGTCGAGTCGCTATGGATGGTTTCTCAACCTCGTCTCCGGAGACTTCGGTTTCGGCGACTGACTGCTCTTCGGTTTCCAGTTCGTCGAGCGAATGATACCCGTCTGTTTCATTTCTCGTGAACATATTCTTCAGGCCGCTTCCCGCACAGCCAATGTGAGTTGCCGCAACGAATGCAAACAGACTGCCGTAGACGAATTTATGATGCTGAGACATATCAAGCGCCCTCCAGAATTTGAACCTCACCCTAAGGCAAATCTGTCACTCAGGTGTACACAACAGAATAAAGCCCTCCAATCGTATCGGCGAAAACGAATGGTTCTGAGAAAACAGTTGTGACGAAGATTCTGGTTCTTCGTGGAACGCAGGCTCGTCAATCCGTTGCGTCAAAGACAGAAGCGCGGGAATCTGCGAAAGCTGTTCAGCATTCAGTGGCAGGAAAGTCGGACAGCTGTAGAAATCTCGAAAGATTCGTTCAAGATTCATCGTGAGCGGCGCGCTATGTGGCATTGATTGAAGAAAACTCCAGGTTTTCTGAACAGCAATGACAAGCTGAAAGCCTTTACCACGTTAAATCAACACCTCGCTCGCCGACGGTGCTGGTTTTATGGCTCAGTTTTTTTGGGAGCAACTTCGTACGGCTGTTTTGCGTTCGTGCGGCGGGGCGGTTCAAGATAATGATAGCCGGTGTTGGGATTGTTACGATCGAACGCAAATGCATCGCGATTGCGGAGGAAGTGTTTCAGGTAGGAAACCGGGATCGCGAATCCCAATCCTTCGCCAAAACTGAGCTTCATATTGATGACACCGACAACCTGCCCCTTGTCATTGAACAACGGCCCGCCACTGTTGCCGGGATTGATCTGAGCCGTCGTCTGAATGTAGACGATACCGTTCATGTTGCGGTTGCGCGTACTGACGATGCCTTCTGAGACCGATCGTTCCAGTCCCAGCGGACTACCAATCGCGAACACGGAATCGCCTTCGCGATGGCTGTCGTCCTCAGCAATATAAACAGGCTGGAACTTCAAGTTCTCCTGTGGCGGAATTTCCAGCAATGCAAAATCGAAGTGCGGGTTCAGCGCAAGAATTTTGACGTCTCGCACGGAGCGTCGTTCAAAGTCACCATTTTCACTGCGATGAAAAATGGTCACCGCGACTCGGGTCTGCGTTTCAACGACGTGATAGTTGGTGACGCAGTAGCCACGATCGTTGATGATGAATCCGGAACCAAGACCATCTGGAGTCTCGATCAACACGACGCCTTCGCCGAACTTTGAGACGAGTTCCTTCACGGTGCGTTCCGGCAGATCGGCTGTCATGAAGACGCCACTGTCAGTCGTTTTTGCAACCTCTTTCGCAGGTTCCTGGCTGATGCGTTCATGAATCTGCGAGACCGGAATCCGAATCACGTCCACACCGACATCCACGAACACGGTGTCCTTCTGGACTTTCAGCACTTCCCCTTCGACGCGCTGACCGGATTTCATCACGATGATATCCGCGTGGGAATGCTGCAGCGTGATCAACAGACAGACGCAGGCGTTCAATATGCAAATCCTGGACTTCAAGGATATCTCCTGGAATGCTAGTTGCTTTTGTAATCCATGTGACAGTTATTGCACGACGTGGACACTTTGGTTAACGCGAGTTCGTAGGCGGCGAAATCATTGCCTTCGGCAGCCCCCTTGATCGTCAGTGCTGCCTCAACAACTGTTTTCGCGTAACCCGTGAACTTAGGATCGTCTTCGTAACCATAACCGGGTAGTGTGACGATTTTTGCAAACGTCGCCATCAAAGCTGCTTCGTGGGCGACCATGTCTTTTCGGGATGTCAGGGCACTGTCGGTGCCTGCTTCCGTCTTCATGCGGTTTTGAGCTTCTTCCATGCGATGCATCAGCAACCGCATTTCGGAGACCTCTGCAAAGCCGTCCGATTCCGGAGGTTCTGCCAAATCAGCCGGGCGCGACCGGTTCAGTGTGTCCGACATTGCTTCATACAGTTCCAGCATGCGTCTCTGATCTTTGGGGCCGGAACGCAGGGTGTCGGAGTTCATCTGTTTGGCAAGGTCGCGGACGTACTTCGCATCGTCTTTCCATGAGACTGCGTCAGGGTGTTCCATGGCCACGCCGGCGAGCGCTCCCAGTGTCGCAGCTTTCGGAGGGATCATCAGCATCGACGAGTTATAGTTGCTCACTGACTGTAAGTTCTCGTTCAGAAAGTTGCGGATCGTTTTCACTTCATTATCAAGTTCTACCTCTGAAATCAGGTTGCCCCACGAATCACCGTTTGCGGTCGGCGGCGGCGTCTCTGCTCCGGACGCTGCGGCGGGTGTTTCTGATGTTGTGGGATCAGGAACATCGGTTGAGCCGGCGCTGGAAACAATGGCGGTTGTTGCTGCACCGCCACCGATCGGCGTGGCATCGCTGGCCACGGTGTAGGGCTGATCAAAAAACGCATCCATGGGGACGTCGCCGAACCATTTCTGTCCTTTGTCATCAACCCAGACTTCGCCTCGACCGTGCTTGACAATCGCTGCTGCCGACTTGCCGCTTGTCCCATCGGAATCAGTGGTACTTGTTGCTGCCGGGTTGACCGATGAGTCTGAAGAACCTGCAGCGGACGCCGAACTGTCCGTGGCAGCCGGATCAGGCAAAGAAGGCACGGAGCCACCACAGCCGGTGCAGAAAATCAGAAGCGCAGACATCGCGAACCACGCTCGATTTTGATCGGCACGGCTTTCTGCATCATCGGGGCAGGGGCATACGTGAAGCAACGGGTCCATCGTGCGTTCCGAATGGGGACAATAAGTGGTCGAAGGACGAATTCGACAAACAGCGGATACTGATCGTGTTTCTACA
>JAYUVA010000772.1:0-3536 GCA_043754375.1 Candidatus Kuenenia sp.
GTCAGATCGGCACGGCCCATTCTTTTTTCGCGATGTCGACTGATCAACGTTGGCACGACGACGCGGCAGCCGCCTTCTGCCAGAAGACGAGCGACCTGAGATTCTTCCGCGATTCCTTTGGCCAGTCCGCATAGTTGCTCCGGAGTCTGATCTGCATCCGGCATTATAATACTGTTCGCAAGAACTCTTCCCTTCGGAGTCAGCAGCAAACCTTCACCAAAGATTGAAGGCAATCCCTGTCCCTGCGGTGACGGATCGCTCAGCACCGGCCAGCGAATGGCCTGGACCGTGAACTTCTCCGACTGAGCTATCACTGGATCAGCACCTACGCCGACAATGACCTCCGGGCTGGTGAACGGCATTCTCGCATCTCTGATTCCGAGGCACTTCGCGAGTTTCTCGCGATGCGGCTTCAGCGATGCTTCCCAGGCTTCGGCCGACGATGTATCGACGGTGAACCGTGCGGCGCGCGACGCAGCATTGGCGGCTATCTCATTCAACAGAAATCGATCGATACCATCCACCATCTGCGAAGCAAGGTCGCCCTCGATCGTGAGTGGCACAGTATTGTCCGGTGCAATCTCCCTTGCATCCTGTGCGGCTACCAGCGATGCGGCAGTCGTTAGAAAAACGGCGAGCAGTCCCGACAGCAAAACATTTGCGTGAATCATAGCATTCTCCAGAAGGAACGAAGGTCGCTGAGCAGCGACAGTGGGGCTCCGTAGTCTGTCTGGTTGCGTCGTTGTTTTCTACCGAGTGAGCACCTGGCCGGGCCAAACGGGTGCAGTCGCTGATTGCGGATCCCTGGAGGATTCTCGTCCTGCCTGCCGGGCAGGACTTCGCGGCTCGCCGCGATCTGAGCGCATGTGATCAACCTGGATCAGTCTGACATTCTCAAGACCACGTCGCACAGGTTCGCCTTGCTGCGAAAGTCCTTTCCGGCAGAAAGGATCACAGGCGAGGAAGTATCGGCAGCAGTAGTCCGGTGCCGTGCTGGAGTTCACGAGTGACGATCGACCCCATCAGCGTGGTGCTCGTGCAATCGTGGATTTCAATTTCGGCCGTCGTTCCGATCAGGCGAGGATTGCCATCAAACACCACGATGCGATCACATTCGGAACGCCCGGTAAGTTGCAGGGCCAGTCTCGCAGCTTCTGGTGACGCATGTTGCAACGTCTGCAGTTCTCCGTCGTGGTCATGGTCATGGTCGTGGTCATGGTCGTGATCATGTCCACGATGGTGATCCTGAACGATCGGCAGTAATCCGCCGTGATCCGTCGGCTGACCTTCACGTGCGGCTCGTTTCGCCGCTGATTTGCTTGGACCTTCCACCAGCACAGAAACGCGACGCCCGATAAACTCTGCGTTATCTTCTTCACTGATCCGGTTCTGCAGGTCGAGCATTTCGTTGTTGCGACGACGTTTGATGTCATCCGGAATGTCGTCCTCAAACAATTCAAACGCCTTTGTGCCTTCGCGTTTGCTGTACTTAAAGATGAAGCTGTTTTTGAAGCGGCATTCCTGAACAAGGTCCATACTCTTTTGAAACGCATCTTCGGTTTCGCCACAGAAGCCGACGATGAAGTCGCTGGAAATCGCACACCCCGGAATCTGGTCGCGAATGCGATGCATCATTTCACGGTATTCACCCACCGTGTAACCGCGTTTCATGCGCTTCAGCACTTCATCGCAGCCCGATTGAAGCGGGACATGGAGGTATTTCATTACCTTGGGCAGATCGCGGACAGCCTGCAGCAGGTCGTCAGTCATATCGCGAGGAAAATTCGTGATGAATCGAATACGTTCGATACCATCCACTTCGTGCAGTTGCTCCAGCAATTCCGACATCCGCACAAGGCGTCCGTCAACTGTGTATTTATAACTGTTGACGGTCTGTCCCAGTAACGTGATTTCCTTCACGCCCTGATCAGCCAGTACCTGCGTTTCCTTAAGAATATGGGCTGGCGGACGACTTTGTTCCGGACCGCGCGTGGCCGGCACAACGCAGTAGGTGCAGAACTTGTCGCAACCGATCATAATTCGTACAAATGCCTGGAACGGCGTCGGACGCATTTCCGGATCACGCAGCGGATCGTAGCTTTGAAAGCTGTCGGACACTTCAGATCGCGATCCATCACGGCGTCCGAGACTCACGGCTTTCGTATGGACTCGAACTGCAGATTCGCGAGTCTCCCGAATCATGCGCGGGATTTCTGCCAGTTGCCCGGTGCCGACCACAATGTCGACATACGGCGCTTTTTTAAAAATCAGATCCTGATCCTTCTGAGCCATGCAGCCCAGCACGCAGATCACTTTTTGTGGCCGATCGCGTTTGCTGAATTTCAGCCGTCCCAAAGCGCTGTAGATCTTATGCTCGGCATGTTCGCGGACACTGCACGTGTTGAACAGAACCGTGTCCGCATCTTTCGGGTCGTCCGTCAGTTGATATCCATCCTTGCGCAACGCAGCCACAACCAGTTCGCTGTCCAGCATGTTCATCTGGCAGCCGACGGTTTCGATGTACACGCGACCGTTGTGGGATGGTCCTGAATTCATGGGCTGCAGATTGTTCTCAAAGTGACAAATTGTGTTTGCCCGCGAATAGCGCGAATCGGCGCGAATGAAGTCAGCAAAGTATTCGCGTTCATTCGCGCCATTCGCGGGCAGTGTTTCTTTACGATTCTTCTCTGCAATTGACGCTTTAAAAAGGGTCAGGAACCAATAGTGCGGAGCACCCTCCGGGCTATTTGGCTATTGGTTCCTGACCCCTTTTTTAGACGTTATGCCTGCACGCGTTCGTGGTATTGACCGCTTTCGGTATCGATCTTCACTCGATCGCCTTCTTTAATGAACGCAGGCACCTGGATTTCGGCGCCGGTTTCGACGGTGGCCGGCTTGGTGACGTTGTTCGCCGTGTTTCCGCGAGCGGCAGGTTCTGTATAGGTTACCAACAGGATGACGTGTTGCGGGGGACTCATGGCGATGAGTCTTTCGTTCCAGAACAACAAGCCAACCGTGGCTCCTTCCATCAGCCACCGCATGTCGTTTGCCACCATGGACGCAGGCATGCTGTGCTGTTCGAATGTGGCGTTGTCCATAAAGACATAGCTGTCGCCGTCGCGATAAGAATACACACCTTCGTTGCGATGTACGTCGGCCGATTCCAGTGCATCACCACTGCGATAGGTTTTTTCGTACAACGAACCTTTCAACAGGTTTCGCAGCTTGGTGCGATACAGAGCCTGACCTTTGCCCGGCTTTACGAAAAAGCATTCGAGCATTTCGTAGGGCTCGTTATCGATCTCAACTTTAATTCCCTTTTTGAAATCCCCGGCCTGGATGCTGCCCATTGAAGTTGCTTCTTGAAGTCTGTTATCTTGTCTGGAAATCATTCGGTCGAATGCCGACCGAGGGCGATCCGCCACATACCGTGGCCCGCGAGAACGCCAAAACCCGGCAAAAGTTAGCAAACCCCACACTCAGAGTGAATCCAGATGTCGTCTGTTCCTGACGCCTTCCTCGCAAATAGCGATGTT
>JAYUVA010000773.1:0-5060 GCA_043754375.1 Candidatus Kuenenia sp.
TGGACCCGAATCAGTTCAACGCCGCCGGCATTGGCTGGGACCGTCCAGCCGATCCCAAAGATCCACTGAACCACGCGAAAAATCGCCGCGTCGAGATTCGCGTTTTCAGTGCGGAGCAGGACTGATTCAGCGGATTCGACTGATTTCACGGTTCCATTTTGTTCGTAGTCCAGCCTTTAGGCGGAAATCCACGCTGCTTATACCTCACGCGGCCACGAATGCCACATTTTCGAGATTCTGGAAAGCGACAGATCCTGGTGGCGTCCAGGCTGTCCGTTACATATTTCGGTGCGATTCATTCGGTTGCCCCATTCGGTTGCCTCCCTGCGTCGCATGAAATGCGACAACCGAATGAGGACAACCGAGTGGACAAAATAGCAGGAAACACTTCCGTACGAAAACCGGGTGCTCTACTGCACGCGGTTGGCATTGGCTCGTTGAACCGCGTGCGCAGCGGGCCGCGATTGTTCTATTTGAAATTTCGTTTTTGTACCGGCAAGCTGACGCATGCCGCTCGCCAATTCTCTCAATCATGACCGCGTGAAGTATAAACCCGGGACTACCAGCAATTTCTGCCGCTCGTGCGGCATGCGGATGGCGAATCACATGGAAACCGGAATCCCCGGCGTTCGTACGGGTGCCTGAGGAGCCACAAATTCAGGCATTCGTATGGATGTGATTGCAGGCAATCGTTAGAAATCCGCCTCATCGCCGGGGTATTTGAATCCCGGCCGGACGGTTCTGAACCTTGCGATCTGCCAACGGCACCATGAATCATCGACCGACGAATTCAATTCAAATTGCCGCCATCCTCGCACTCATGTTATTGAGTCTGAGCGGGTGCAAGTATGACCGTTCGTTTATGAACATGGACAGCAATTCAGGGTCTCCGTTTTTCGGACTGCAGTTGGCCGTTGATTCCGGCAGCCGAGCGCCGATGAACAGTCGAGCGCCTCTGAACAGTCGATCTGCCGGGGACATCGATCGGCCAACCCAGCCTTTCCAACGATATCCTGCGATCCCGGAACACAGTAAATCTGCAGCCGGATCTCAGCCGCCAGTTATGCTCACACGTTCTGCGGCCACGAAGTTCGGCGGCTTTGAAAGTACTTCCGATGCTCGCGAACTGAAAACCAACGTTCGATATTCACTGCAGGCACCAACGACCGACAAATCTCTGCAGACGCAGACGATCGATCTCCGGCTCTCGGCATTCTGAAATACGACAGCATCCGCAGCTCGGAATTCGCGACTGCACTGCTCTCTTTCCGCCAGCCGCTTGAAGCCCGCTTTCCAGACCGGGAACCCCGAATAAACACAAATGGACACGAAGTGGAATGCTTATGATTCGTGTCGATTCGTGGTTCCAACATCCAGCACTCAGAATCCGGTAGTGTCTGCGAAATTCAGGGTAGTGCTGTCACCGACGCGCAGCTGAACAGTATCTCTGTGACTCTGACGACGGGCAACGCGAAAGACCGCGACCAGTTTAACTGATCGCGGTCTTTGCTTGTCTCAGAATCGACTTGAACTGCGAACGGGGGATACGTTTGCGAATCAGACGAGGATCGAGTCACGTTAAGACATGCACTCATTCGTGATCCCGGCCTACGCGGTTGGTTTGAGATCTCCGTCGGGGTTACAGAAGTCGATTCTGAAAAGACTGCAGTGTTCGAGAACGCTGACAGTCCTGTACAACTGAATGATCGGCTACCGGGCACGCTGGCTGAAGCCCGAAGTCGGCTCTTTCTTGCAGAATTTCGAATGGCACGAAAGTAGCTCACGGGCATCGACCACCAGAGTCAGAAAATTCGTTTAACGGCGAGCCGCAGGCGCAGGCGAAACGCGGCAACGACGCCTGCGGCTTGCCGATAAACCCGGATTATTCACCGACAATGTAGGCCCGACCAAACAAACGCGATAGACGCCGGAACTGCATTCGCTAACCAATCCTGCGATCACCAACAGTCTGTCAAATGCGGAAAATCACGTTTGTGTAGATCCGGCACGGGCCTACGCGAATTTGGTCCGGCCTACGTGAATAATCCGGGTTCAACGATTAACACGACAATCCCCGGTCCGGATGGGGAGTTTCATCGAAAAATAACGAATTATGAACATCATCGCCGCAAAAAAATCTCCCGAAACCGCCGTCGCTGGCAAGGCAAAACCTAAACGGCAGGAAGGTATGCGCGAGACCATTGAAGCGGTCGCGATTGCCTTCATTCTGGCGTTCGTGTTCAAGACCTTTGAAGCGGAAGCGTTTGTGATTCCCACAGGATCGATGGCGCCGACACTCTACGGTCGGCACAAAGAAGTGACTTGTGCAGGATGCAACATACCGTACACGATCGGGGCAAGTCAGGAAGTGTATCAGGATTCCGGAATCATCAACCCTGGAGGCCGAATCCTGGGCTCAACGTGCCCTAACTGCCGCTTTCCCAACAAGGTTGAAAACGATCCGGTGTTCAACGGGGATCGCATCGTCGTCAACAAGCAGGTGAGCGAATTTAAGCGATTTGATGTTGTGGTCTTCAAGAATCCTGAAGAACCCTACGTGAATTATATTAAGCGACTGGTGGGATTGCCGACTGAAACAATTCAGTTTCGACAAGGGGACGTTTACGCCAAAGCGGACGGCGAACAGGAAGCTACCATTCGCCGCAAAGCAGACCCGGCGACCCAACAGGACATTCAGCTTTTGGTGCACGATGACGCTCACGCTCCGAAACTGCTGCTGGACAATGGCGCGGAAGAACGTTGGGTGCCATCGGTGTATTCGTCGTCTGACAAGACGATGGGTGGCTGGCCAATGCGCGAGGGCGGCTGGAAATCTGAGCCGGCCGACCGAACTTACCGCCTGATCAATCCCGATGATGAACTTCAGTGGCTGCGATATCGTCATCTGGTCCCTGGCCCCGCCCATTGGGAATCCGTGACGATGGACGCACCTTCATCGCCGCGTATGCTGGAACCGATGCTTGTCACCGATTTCTGTGGTTTCAATTCCGTTGAGTTCCGTGCCATGCGGAATGAACCTCTGGATGATGGCGATCTGTACTGGGTCAACGACTTAACGCTGGATGCGACGCTTGAGATTCAGAATTCGTCTCTGGAAGCCGTCATTGTCCTTGAGCTGATTGAAGGCGTGCGTGCTGTGCAGGCACGGTTTCACCCTGCGTCAGGCAAGGTCGAAATCGTCCGCCGTGATCGCGATGCCGGCGGTGCATACGCTGAAGGTGATGTTGTCGCGACAGCTGAATCCGGTGAATCAGGTGATGGAAAGTATCAGTTTTCGTTTGCCAATGTGGATGACCGCGCCCTGCTTTGGATCAATGGTTCGGTGGTGCCATTCGACAAAGAAGTCACCTTCGTGACGGAAGGATTCAATCTGCCGGGCGATCAGGATCTGGCTCCCGCGGGCATCGCAGCCAAGGGCACGGATGTGACAGCAGCAAACTTGCGGATTCGCCGGGACATTTATTATCGAGCCGACGTCCTGGAGTATACGGATGACATGGGACGCAGTTCAGATCCCTCATTTGGTACCGCTCGTGCCTGCGAAGTGGATAGCAGGGAATTCAGCAGTCTGGCGTCCAACCTGAGATCTCCCAAAAGCTACGGACAACTTTACGCTCGGCTCGTGACGGAGCAGCGATCTCGCTACAGCGGTCTGTTTGACCTGCAACTTGCCGCCGATGAGTACCTGATGTGCGGCGATAACTCACCGGCCAGCAAGGACAGCCGACTGTTCGATTACTGGAGTCGCCCGCTGCGAGGTATCCAGAGCCACCGCTATGCCGTTCGCGAAATTGATCTGATTGGAAAGGCGATGTTCATTTTCTGGCCGCACGGAGTGCCGTTTCTGAATGACGGTAAAGGATTCTCCGTAAAAGGCCATTCCGTGTCTGAATCAAACTACGGACGTCACTTCAGTCAGAAAGAGATTGACATGGAGAAGCAGTCCGACGCAGACTACCCGCTTTACCATGCTCCGTTTTATCCCAATATATTCAGGATGAAGAAGATTCGGTAATATGTGCTGTGATACCGCCCGCGATTGGCATTAGCTCGTTTAGCCGCGTGCCCAACGGGCCGCGACGTTGGCACGCTGCTGGTTGGATTTCCGACACGCAGGGCGTTGCCCACGCGGTTAAACGAAAGTGCGATCTTCAGCCGCCCGGTATAATGCATCTTCATTTGTCGATTCGCGAGAAGGATTCTCCGATGGCATTGCTGTCATGTGATGGACTTGTAAAAGATTATCCCGGCAAGCGGGCAGTTGATGGCGTCAGCTTTTACGTGAATGAGGGCGAAATCGTCGGATTGCTCGGCCCGAACGGAGCTGGCAAAAGCACCAGTTTCCGCATGGCCTGTGGACTCATCGCTCCTACGGAAGGACGTGTGCTCCTTCGCGGAGAGGATGTCACGCAGTGGCCGATGTACCGCAGAGCTCAGCATGGTCTGGGTTATCTGCCGCAGGACACCAGCATTTTTGCAAAACTGACAGTCGCCGAAAACATTCTGGCGATTCTGGAATATCGGCAGCTCAACCGCAGACAATGCAACGAACGGATTGAGCAGCTCCTGACAGAATTCGGCCTCTGGGAAAAGCGGAAGCAGCGGTCCGGATCATTGTCCGGAGGTGAACGCCGCCGCCTGGAAATTGCGCGCGCCCTCGCCAGCGACCCGCAGATCATACTGCTGGACGAACCGTTTACCGGTATCGATCCAGTGACGATTCACAGCATTCAGGATATCATCCAGGCGCTGAAGGAACGCGGCATTTCGATTCTGCTTACCGACCATCGTGAACGTGAAACCCTGACAATTACGGATCGCAGTTATATCATCTGCGATGGACAGGTGCTGGTCTCCGGCAGTGCCGAAAAGGTGCTGAGCGATCCCCTGGCCATTTCGCGATATTTCGGAAAACGGTTTGATGCAGGTTCAATCATTGACGGTCGCAAATCGTTTCGAAAGAGTGCCTGATATTCTTACTTTAAAAAAGGGTTTAAAAAAGGGGTCAGGAACCAATAGTGCGGAGCACCCTTTGGGCC
>JAYUVA010000774.1:0-3364 GCA_043754375.1 Candidatus Kuenenia sp.
GTAGCCCTGAAAATCGCTGAGAATGCGGACGGCACACGGAGTGTGCCTGCTACTTTTGAGGTAAACCAAGTGCCATTCGGCTAGCGCCTTGCCGCTCACAAAAACACAGCGGTAGCCAGACAGATTTCCAGGTCCAGAGTCAAGTGATCTAAGTGGCAGAGTGCTTTGAAGAGCGTCTATCCTGAGCTTCAACAAGTCATGGAACAAGCGGCTTCACTGGTGGGCGATGACGGAGAATTTCTCCGTGAAAATCGCCAAGACTGTGCCAGATCGCCGGTTGTCCGAGATCAACTTCAGCGATCACAACATCTCCCCAGTTCTCCGCTTTGGCCACGGGGCGACCATCGCGACCAAAAACTGCCGTGATCATCCAGTTGGACGCGATGTCGGTGTAAGTGCTGCTGACCACGAACACATGATTCTCACAGGCCCGTGCGGACGCGAGCAGCGGATTGCATCCCCACACCGGAAAAGCAATGACTTCGGCGCCACGATTACTGAGTTCCCTCGCGACCTCCGGGTAGAATCCGTCATAACAAACCATCATGCCGACTTTGCCAAATCGAGTGTCAAACACCGGATAGTCATCGCCTGCTTCGACTCCGGCATCAATCTCTGTGCGTGGCAGTGCGACTTTGCGATACTTTCCGACAACCTTGCCGTCCGGGCCAATCAATACCGCCACGTTGAAAACGCGATGTTCATCCCGTTCCACTAATCCGGCGACGATGTACAGGTCGTGCTGTTTGGCCAGTGTTCCGAAATAGTCCGTCGATGGCCCTGGAATGGATTCTGCGCAGTCACTCATCGAACGCCCTGAGGCGAAATAGGTCAGCGTCTCCGGCAGCACGATCAGGTCTGCCTGTTCAACTGCGGCTTTGGAAATCAGTGGAGCAAACTGGACACATTTTTCCTCATTGGATTTTCCGGCTACCGGCGAAAAATGAACGGTCGCCAATCGGACCTTGCGCGGCTCCGGCGGCGCGATCGGCTGCAGCCGGACATGCGACCACTCAACCGTCGCGTCCGCCGCCCAGCGGAACGACAATTCGATCCGAGCCTGAGTTGCATTGGAGGGAACCCGAAAGGTTTCTGAGATTTCCGTCCATCCGTCCGCATGTTCAGGTCCATCGGCAGGATATTCAGGTTCTGAGCGAGGCCGTTCACCTTCGCGATACGTCGTGGTGGCATTGAAGTCATGCATCGCTGCATTGCCCGTCGCATCCAGCCAGAAGACTCGCGCGACTGCGGTGCGACGGGGATATTCGGCATTTGCAATTCGACGCACGGCCGAGAATCGATAGTATCGACCGCCCTCGACTGGCACCGTTCGTTCCCACCAGCCATGCAGGCCGTCGCGTTTGTCAGATGATGTCACAAGACGGCCGGACTGATCCGGGCCTCCATCCGGATGGAATTCAAACACCGGCAGAATCTCCTCGCGGGGCCCGGAATGTGTCCACCCCGCTTCAGACCTGCTCAGCACGACATTTCCCGGATCTTCGGTCACAAGCAAGTGGCTGCACGCCATGAAGCAACACATAAATGGAAGACTGACCATGACGGGGCTCCGTGGTGTGAATTTGATGGACCAGCAGCATAATGGTGCAGACTGGTTCCTCGCAACGATGTGGCCAACTTTTCAGGTGCGGCCCAACTTTTCAGGTACCGGGCCCAACTTTTCAGGTATCGGGCACGTGGTGCTTCTTGGTGCCTTCTCCTTGGTGCCTTCTCGTACATGGGAGGCAGATGCCAGGCACCGATGCTGGCCGCTGGTACTCGCGGGCCAGGCCAGAAAACGTGCATGGAGCAACATCCAGGTGAGTACATCGTTGGGACTTGTTGCCACGTCACTCGACGCAGGTTACGGGATAAAAGTGGTCATTAAAGTTATCTCGCTCCCCATACCAGTGCTGCAAACTGAGAATTCGTGATACAAAACACTCGTGGACATGCTGCTATGACTCTTCAAGAAAAGTTTCATTCACTCCCCGGGAGAATCGCTGTCCGCACACCACGACACGGTGGACGACATTGCCAGCTGAACCGCCACTATGCCTGATCTGAGCCGTCTGATCGAAGCTGCCCAAAATGGAGACCGTCAGGCGGCAGGCCAGTTGCTGCCGCTCGTCTACGATGAGTTGCGGAAATTGGCGGCTGCGAAGATGTCTGCTGAATCCCCCGGCCATACTCTCAGCGCCACTGCGCTCGTCCATGAGGCGTATCTGCGGCTGGTCGGAGCACAGCACTTCGAAGGCCGTGGACACTTCTTCGCCGCGGCGGCGGAAGCGATGCGGCGGATCCTGGTCAACCATGCACGGGACCGGAACCGACTGAAGCGCACCGGAGGACGGGTGCGGCTCGAGTTACTCGATGAGATCGAATCCATCGCCGAGGATCCGGACCTCGTCTTGTCGCTGGATGAGCTGCTGACCCGGCTCGGGAAGGAAGACGCAGCTGCGTCGCGTGTCGCTCACCTCCACCTCTTCGGTGGAATTTCTGTCGAGGAAGCTGGCGCCGCGTTGGAAATCTCTCGGGCAGTCGCTTATCGGAATTGGAAATACGCGCGGGCCTGGCTCCGTGAGGCGCTGGAAGAAGATACTTCGCGCGGGTCTGAGTGAGGCCTGTTCTTGTAGCCGATATCGTGAGACCTCGGGCTAACTCATGGCCACTCATTGCGATACAATGTGGTCCATCGTTGTTGAGCAACGCTCGCGGTGATACCCTGCATGCGGCCTCAGCCCGATCATGAGTAGGAGGTCTGACCCCATTAAATCAACAGCCTCCAAATCGCGGAAGGCTGCCTGAGTTTCCTCTTCTGGACATTTCGCCGGCGGTCAGACATGCGTCGCGCACTGTTTGTTGGTTGGGTGGTATTCATCGCAGTATTGGCTTACCCGGTTGGCCTGCTGGCTGACGAAGCTACGGCGATTGCGTGGGTGCAGAAACATGGCGGAAGGATTACTCGGGACGAAAAGCGGAACGATCGACCCGTCGTGAATGTGAACCTGTACAAAATCGGCGGAACGCAGGTGACGGACGCAGGGCTGAAGGAGTTGTCTGCATTCCGCAACCTGCAAAGGCTCAATATAGGCTTTTCCCGCGTGACAGACTCCGGGCTGAAGGAGTTGGCCGCGTTCCCAGACCTGGTGGACCTGAACTTGTGCTTCACGCAGGTCACAGACGCAGGGATCAACGACCTGGCGCCCTTGCAGTCTCTGCAGACTCTTGATCTGAACTCCACGAAGGTCACTGACGAGGGGTTAAAACAGTTGGCTTCCCACAAGTCGTTGCGTGATCTGATCCTGTGCAGCACGAGTGTGACAGACGAGGGGCTGAAACACCTCGCTTCCGTCGAGGACCT
>JAYUVA010000775.1:0-3166 GCA_043754375.1 Candidatus Kuenenia sp.
AGTGGAAGGGCTCCTCCGCGAAACTCGACGTGTTAATGGAACAGCTTGAACAGTTGAAGGAGCGCGGCAACCGACCACTGATCTTCAGTCAGTTCACATCGCATCTGGCCCTGATCCGCGAAGCCTGCGACAAGGCCGGGATCACCTACCAGTACCTCGATGGCCAGACCACACCCGCTCAGCGGCAGCAGCGCGTTGAAGCGTTTCAGAATGGTGAAAGCGATGCGTTTCTGATTTCACTCAAGGCCGGTGGCACCGGGCTGAATCTCACGGCAGCGGACTACGTGATCCATATGGATCCGTGGTGGAATCCTGCGGTCGAAGACCAGGCCACTGACCGCGCCCACCGCATCGGCCAGACACGTCCTGTCATGGTCTACCGCATCATCGCCCGCGGCACGATCGAAGAGCAGATCCTGAAAATGCACGACGAAAAACGCGATCTCGTCGATGGTGTTCTTTCCGGTGCCGACGCCGCAGCAAAACTATCCACTAGAGAACTGGCCAATTTGATTCGTCTTGGTGTCGATCCAACTGTGAGCAAGTCCTGACGTTCATGGGATCACTCCCAAAAAAAGGCTGGAACGTCCTTCTGTCTAAGGTTAACAAATCATTTCAAACTTTGCATGTTGCCCAGTTTAACATTGCAATGTTTGTTCAATAATTGACACAATCGTCACAACTGATCCAATCGGACTGTGCAAATTCAGAGGGAATTTGTGTCAGAGCCGTGTTTTCCCGGAAGTTGAGGAGATTGAGAGATGCGTATTTTGAGGGAATTATGGAATGATGAGGCCGGTGTGATCCTGTCTGCGGAAGCAGTGGTTCTGGGCACCGTAGGGGTCGTGGGACTGACGACCGGGCTGAGTATGGTGTCCAAATCCGTGAACAGTGAGCTTCAGGATCTGGCTTATGCGATGCGTAGCCTGGACCAGAGTTATGAAATCCCGGGTCAACGTGGCTGTGGCGCCTCCACCGCCGGATCATGTTTCCGACAGGAACCGGTCGAAGAGTCACTGGCCATTTTGTGCGACATCGCACGCAAAGCGGACCAGGAAGAAAAGGAAGAAGCCTCCAGGGCCGAACGCCTCGAGCAGCAGGTTCAGAAGAAGGAAGCTGAACGCAGGAAAAACAAGAAGCAGAAAGATCTTTGATCTGAAAACGATGTAGAAGCCGCGGACAACCTCACCGCCTCTCTCTCTGGTCTCCCTCTCATAGCGTTATCAATCTCGGGCAACGCGAACCAACAATAGAAGCTCGTCGGATTCTCTCCCGGCGAGCTTTATTGTTTTATCCTCCGCGCGGTTCATTAGTGAGACAATTGGCGAGCGGCATGCGTCAGCTTGCCGGTACAAAACGAGGTACCGGAGGGCTCACGCCGCTCCGCTCGCCGGACTCATTTCCGGCCGCGTGGAGTATATCCGCCGGACCGGAAGCCACAGCACGATCAAGGTGCCGAGGAGAACTCGATCCAGCCGAATCGTTCGGGAGTATGAAAGCTGCCTTTCAGAGGCGGCGAAAATGCGAGAAACGCATTGGCGGAACGATCGTGCCGGAACAGGTTGATCTTCCAGCGCGTTCCAGGCTGGGGCTTCTTTTCGCTCAGGGCTGTCAATGGAATCCGAACCTCGACGCGCCAGATTTTTGCCACTTCATCGATCACGACCGCCGACTCCGCATTCGCGGTCCATTCAAAGTCTTTGTTCGGCAGATCGAGTTTCAGGTCAAGCGATTCACCGGAAGGAGCCCATTCAAATTCGGTATAGCGATTCATCCGGTCAGGATCAGATCCGATAAATGCTTCAACCACATCGTAGTCCCAGAGGCCGAGTCGTTCCTGTTGCGATGGCGGTGACCAGATGCTGAGTTCCCGGTATGGGCATTCATAGCTCAGATACAGAAACTGATCTGACCACAGGAGTCGCACGGGCGTGCTGAGTTCAGGTCTGGCTACGCTGTCTGTCGATTGATACTCAAGCCTCACGGGAACGGCTTCAGTCCACTCGGGTTCGTCGAGTTTCCCGTCGGGCACAAAGTCGCGACGGATATGCTGGGCAAAAACCGTCGGTAACGGAATTGATCTGGCAAACATGCGGTGCGCATTGTCAAAGTAGATTTTGCGGCAGGCCTCCGGTGAGAGTCGGATGCTGTTGATGAGCCAGTTTCCCTGGATTGGCGTCATGTGCGCCCAGTCGCGGTCATCGGTTTCCATCCAGCGCCAGCACTTCACAAAGAATTCAACACCGTCGTCGTCGGTTGGATTCTCTGAATCTCCGCCTGACCCCAGGATGAGTTTGTCGTAGACCATGAAATCCGTCGCAAACAGAATTCGGTCCTGGTGCTTTTCGAACAATTGTCGCACGCGCGCCGGATCATGGCGTCCCAGTTCAGGAATTCTGGCGGCCATATCGGCGTACATGTTGGGATAGCGTTCCATGGATTGCTCAACCCAATGAAGATCTTCCGGGTTGTTTGCAAAATGCACACAGACAAACGTGGTCTTTGGGTTCCGTTCGATGACCCGATTGAGTGCGTCCAGGAGTTCCATGCGCGGTGGGTGTTTCTCGGGGTCTCCGAACCACCAACTGCGGTGGTCCTTCAGTTCTGTCCAGCGTTCGTTGGAATCATCGTACGGCAGCCAAAACGCTTTTGGATCACCGACGTGAATCGAAACCGGCATTCCCAGTTCTCCGCAGCGCTGCCAGACGGGATCGAGTTTCTCGTTGTCGATTCGGATGAGTTTGCCGCTGCCGTCCTTCAGAAACAGGCCGAGCCGTTTGAATTCCTTGAGCCCCGCAGCACCCAGTCGATGTCCCTCATTGATTTGCTCAACCGCTCGATTGCTCCAGTCGGCCTCATCCCAGCCACCGTAGTCCAGCAACATGTGATTCATGAATCGGCCTGGGTAAAGTGAATCCGCCAACGTACGAGCTTTCTCGAATTCCGAAGGTTGTCCGTCCTTTGCCGTGACAGTGCCAGCGCCAAGAATCACACCGATCCCGACCCCGGATCGATCCAAAATCCCGACAGCTCGCTGAAATCGTTCCGGAGCGGCTTCGATATGCTGATGCAGATCAATAATCCTCCGCTCTTTCCGCCAGACATCAAACGACAATGCATCGACCCGCGGGTCGCCCAACGCAGCTGCTGCCCCGGTCGGCTGTTG
>JAYUVA010000776.1:0-5763 GCA_043754375.1 Candidatus Kuenenia sp.
GGGAGATGGCGTTGTTTGTTGAACCGTGGATCAACCTGGACATTCTGTGTGGCACCGAAGACAAGTTGATTCGGGATCTTGTCCGCGAAGGCGATGCAAAGTTTGGTCACCATCGGAGACTTCCGCGGATCAATCTCACGGGATTGCTCAAACTGCTGAAGTGTCTGATCGTGATCGGATTGGTGACCTCAGCAGTGTTGTATTGGCAGAAGCCGGATTTATTTACGTCGATCCTGGACTGGAAAAGCGAGATCTGGAGGTCCGTGCTCCGGTTCATGCACACCAGTCGGACGACGTTTTATCTTCTGGTCGTGCTGTTCGGAGCCGCAGTCGCCTACATTCTCAATTCCGCGCGTCGCTTCTGAAGACGTTCAATGATTGAAAAAGGGGTCAGGCACCAATAGCCAAATGGCCCGCAGGGTGCTTCGCACTATTGGTGCCTGACCCCTTTTTCAATGCGCATGTTACCGTACATCCCGCGCTATTGCCCTGGTGTTGCGAATGGCGTCGCCTGTGGTATCTGGCCGCCCTGCGAGCCTGCGCTTCCGCTCGTTAATCCCAGTTGCTTCAGCTGGATCGCTTCAGCGTCGATCCCGTCGAGTCCTCGAGTTTGCGGAATCCGGATGATCACGCGTTCCGCCGGAACATGGACATCCATCATCGCAAGGGCGTTCAGGACGTGGTCTCGGCGGAGTTCATCCAGTCGTGGCTGTTCTGGTGATGGCTGGAGGATGAGAGTGTGAGGGGTTTGCTGCAGCATGTCGGCAAATTTGGAAAGCTGACGAGTTCCTCTGGCGGTGAGTTCTGGCTGCCCCGGCACGAAATCGAAATGGTACAGGACCATCCGTGCTGCTTCACCATTCGCGATCTGAATCGCCCAGAAGATATTGAGATTTTCACCAGCAGCAGGGGGTTCCACTGGTGGAAGCTTGATAAAGTGGGGCATCCGTGTGTGCGACCGACGGAACCAGTTTCGATGGTAGACGGGTTGATGGTATGCAGCGGACGATCGACCTTGATACTGTGGCTGACGGCCGTACGGTGTCTGCGGAGGAATGACGACAGGCTCCGCGTCTTCCGCCGGAAGAGATGCATCTGTGGGAAGAGATCCGTCGGACGGCGACGAATTGTCTGGCGGCGAAGAGTCAGGTGGCGGCATTGGCTCCAGCGGCACATCCTCTGCGGGTGGAGATTCCGACACGTTCTCCTGGCCTGCGGAAAAGCCTGCCTGGCTGCTCAGCAGGGCCATCGGAAACATGGCTGCCACGATCCACCTCAAGAATCCTGGATTGATCTTCACAATAGCACCTTTCTTCCATTCACCGCATGATCACAAATTTAAATTGCGGCATGAGTCTAATGTCACTTGGTTTAGAATTGTCGTCTTTCGCTCCGCGAAAGAAACGCCGCTTTTGCAGAGCAAAAGGCGAGACTTGACAGCGTCCGGATGTAAACCAAGTTCCATTGGGCATTAGCCCTGGACATCCCCGCTCATCAGTTTGGGGACAGCGTCGCATGGCCAGACGATTTCTTCACCTTCCGGATTCGGCTGACGCCAACCGGGTCATCCCAGGCGGCTGTGGATCGATAAGGTCTCGGTTCCCGGGATTCAAGTCGTCCCTGCATATAGAATTCATGGTCGTTAGGTTCCTGGATGCAATCTCCAGCAACAGCAGGCACCTGCTCAGGCTTCATGGACTCGACAAGGTGCGGAGTGACCAGCACGATCAATTCCTTTTCGATCTTCTGATGCGAGCTGCTGCGAAACATCGTACCGATGTACGGGAGATCCCCCAGAAACGGAATTCGCCGGGTGGTGCCGTCCATCTGCGTTTGCAGAATTCCGGCAATGGCCAGAGTCTGTCCCTGGGCAAGTTCGACGACGGTGGAAGCATTTCTGGTCTGCACCCCTGGAACCACGGTTCCGTTGAAAACTACGCCCGTGGAAAAATCAATCGAACTGACTTCGGGAGCCACAGAAAGGCGAATCGTCTCGTCATCCAAAATGTATGGTTTGAAGTTCAGACTGACACCAAATTGTTTAAACTGAATCGTCACCAGAGATTGTCCGCCGCCAGGTTGAGGGACAGGCACGGGGAATTCACCTCCGGCCAGAAACGTCGCCTCCTCGCCGTGTAAGGCCACCAGTGTCGGCTCAGCGAGCACGCTCAGGACTTGGTTTTGCCGCAATGCATCAATCAAAAAGGCCGTCTTTCCGCCGTCAAAAACGCCAAAGGCTGTACCTTGGCCCACCCCTGGCGCCAGCATTTGCAGCAGATCTCCACCACTCCCGATCCCGGTGCCGCCCCCACCCCCGCCCGCAGCACCTGCAAACGCGAGAGGAGGTCCGAGAGTTTGACCAATGGCATAGTTTCCGTCTTTCGCAAGCCAACTGGTGCCAAGACGCCGCAGGGCCGTGCGATCCAATTCTGCGACCTTCACCTTCAGCATCACCTGCTGCGGACCAGGAACGCGGATCAGATTGATGATCTGAGACGGAATCAGTGTGGCTTCGAAATCTGGCTTTCCACTTGATCGGCCCAGGTCGGCACCGGTTGCCGCATTCTCGCCATTTTGAGCAGCGGGAATGTTCGGGCTCTGTGATGCCCCGCGACTATCAGGTAAAACGTCTGTTTCTGCCTGCACGGACTTTCCGGTCTGAATGGAATCCAGAAACGCACGCATCGTCGCCAGGACCTGCGCGACTTGGCGCGTATCCCGTGCCTGTCCTTCCACAACCACATGATCGCGGAGTTGTGACAGCTTCAGATTTGTATCAGGAAATGACTCCCGCAACTGAGCTTCCAGCAGTGACAGATCGGCGACAACGGAGACTTCAAAACTATAGGATTCCTGATCACTGGTGAAGATGGCCAGATCCGTAACCCCGATCCGTTGTCCCATGACCCGCAGATGACGATTGTCAATGATCTGAAAATCAACGATGGTGGGATCACCGACCGCGATCAGCGGCGACGTTTGTCCCGGCTGCACGAGGTCACTGCGCAGCGTGAGCAACCGCCCCTGCCCGACAACCACTTTGATCCGGGCGTCGTTGCCTGCCAAGCTCTCTGCGAACGCTTCGATTTCTTTGGTCGAGCGAGGCAAACGTTCCGTGATTTCTGTCAAATCCCGCCGGGCAAGGGAACTTTGAGGCGACCGTTCCAGCATCTCCGGCCGAGAAAAACGTGACTCTGCAACCACATCAGACGCTTCAGGAACGCTCAGGGGGCGTCTGACTTCCTGCGCCAAACCCTGCCCGAAAGAGCACAATTGCAGCGCACTCGCACACAAGGAAAGTGTCAAACATCGACACATCGAGTGTGATTTGGCTGTGCCCATGGTTCGATCCCTCAGCAGTTGAACGAGCGCTACGCGCAATGCGCCGCAGCAGATCCACGAGGGAGAGATCGACTTAGGGGTGAATCAAACTTTGGAGGATTTGGTATAAGTTTGCCGAATGTTCCGATTTTGCCGGTTCTTCCAATTCTTCCGACGGAGTTCACAACAAAGCTCGACTCGTTTTTTGGAATCCCGCCCACAGGGCCACCGGCGGTGAGAGCCTTGACGATGGGAAAGTGAAAATCGCATCGCCCTGAGTGGCTGAAGTTCCGTTTGCCGCATGGCTGGCAGCTCAACGCGGCGAAGCCCGAGCCACCGCAGTCCTGACGCCCACAATTCCCGTCGCGCAATTGTTCCTGCCAATGCACTATGAGGCATCCAACCGCCGCCTGACCGACGCCGTCTTTGACCCTTATTCCCGACAGCCATCCTACAAAGCCTGCGCGGCGAATGCCACACATCTGCGATAGCGGTGTGTGCCGACTGCCCGGACAGTCTGTACCTTAATTCTGCGAGTCGCAGTTTGTCATTCTGCCCGACGGACCGACGGAAACCGGTCTGGCGCAGACGCAACATTCAAGGATTCGCGGCACCGGGATGGTATCTGATCCAGTTTCAACGGCAGATTTTACTCCGGCGATGCGGGCTTGACAGCAAGTCTCGCAGAGCCGTTGGTTGAGGCAATGCTGTCCATTGTTGACATTGAAGGATACCCCTCACTTTGCCGTCCACCGTGCATTCTCCCATCACCCCGCCGCCCTGTGATGTCTCTGTTCAATGCTTCACGCTACGAGCCGGGAAGAATACCATTCAATCTGATTTACGAGGTCTCGAATCGCCGACGGACTGCGCCGTCGAAATGACCACAGATATGCCGTGATGAAGCTACGAAGGTGATCGCGACTGCAGCGTGCAACCGCCCAACACCAAATGACACAGGAGGGCGTGTCCTGAGTGCGCTATTGACTCGACCCGGCGCTGCTTGGGTCACCCACTGAAGCCGTTGGTGCAGTTTCGCCCTTGATTCTGATCTTTTTCCAGAAGATGTTTCGAATGCGCAAGATTGTTTCCCAGCCGAAACCTCGGCGAAACAGCGTGGGGCAGAGGATTCCATTCTTGCAAGACACTGCGACCCGGTAGGCCGGAATTGCAAGCCTCCGGATCTGGCCACCCTGCGTTGAGCTTTCGCGGCAGGTCGTCGCAACTGCGATTCGACAGGATGTTTTCAGGCGAATTGCTCAGTACAATCCATTGGTGGGAGGCGAGCGGTGAAGCCGCAACCTCGCTGGAATCTTTACACAATCCTCGGAACCATCATGTCTGAATCAGCACTTCCCGAGAACCCGGCGGAACTGGCAAGTTTCGGACGCCTGGAATTGATCGCTCGGCAGTTGGTCGAAGGTCTGATGATGGGGCGACATCGAAGTCCGTTTAAGGGATCCAGCGTCGAATTTGTTGAGCATCGGGACTATTGCCCGGGCGATGAAATCCGTCACATCGATTGGCGCGCCTACGGCAAAACTGGCCGCTATTATGTGAAGGAGTTTGAAGACGAAACCAATTTGCGGGCACACCTGCTGGTCGATGTCAGTGGAAGTATGTCGTACGCCGGTCGGCACTTGAGCAAGTTTCAGTACGCCCGGATTCTGGCGGCATCCCTGGCATGGTTGTTACTCGGGCAACGGGATTCGGTTGGCCTGATGACGTTTGATTCGAAGATCCGGGAACAGGTGAAGCCTTCGAGTAATCGAGACACGTTTCGACGCATCACGGAAATTCTGGTGGCGACGACACCTGGTTCAGATTCAGGAATGGCGGGCGTACTGGAATCCATTCTGCCGACCATTCGGCGTCGCAGCATGCTGATCCTGATCAGCGACTGCTTCGACGACATCGGTAAGCTGTGCAGGGCGCTGCAGCGTTGTCGCCACGATCGACATGAAGTTGTCATTTTCCGAATCGCCGCACCAGAGGAAGAAGAGTTTCCGTTTGATCGCCCGACGCAGTTTCGCAATCTGGAAAACCCTGATGACCGGTTGCTGGTCGATCCTGCTCGCCTGCGGAAAGAGTATCTGCGGCAATACACCGCATTTGCAGCATCGCTGAAAAAAGAATGCGGCGCAATCGGAATCGACAGCCGCAGACTGCTTACGAATGAACCTCTGCAGGTTGGCCTGGGCCACTGGCTGGCGGAACGGATGGCATCACAGTCCGTGCGCAGGTGAGCAGCCATGCGTGCAGGATGGATATTCAAGTCCGTCGTGTGGCCATGAAATGCGGCTGAATCACAAGTGATTGTGGTGCGATCATCCTTCGTTTTTGGGACGCTGATTGGCTGGGTCTCGGACATGAATGTCCAAGGTACATAAAAATCGCAGGGGTCAACCGCTGGTTGGTCTATGACGCATTCCAAAGATCCAG
>JAYUVA010000777.1:0-3408 GCA_043754375.1 Candidatus Kuenenia sp.
GCAGGTCGAGCGTATTCCTGACGCCAGTGACCTGGCGCAACTTGCGGCCGGGGTGCTGGTTCAGGGACGCATGACGTTGCCCTGCCGGGCCTGGCTGCCAGAGCCTCAACCACACGTACCGCCTCGCGATCCGCCAATCCGCTTCCGCAAGAATGTGGCCGACTGCTGGATTTTCATGGAGTTGATCGAAGGCAAAAATCGCCAGGTGCGGCGCATGACCGCAGCCATCGGTCATCCGACACTTCGCCTGATGCGCGCCAGGATTGGCAGACTCACCCTGGGTGATTTGCCGGCTGGCCAATGGAAGATCCTGACGCCGCAGGAGCGGAAACTGGCCGCGGACGATCATTCCGCGTAAGGAACGCCGATGCGTTCCGCAAGCTGTTCCAGCAGGTCGGAAATCGCCAGATGTGTGCGCCGTGACTGCCGGATAATCAGCAGTTGGTTATGGAAATTCAGCTGACCGCCCTCCCCATCAATGTTAAACCATCGGGCAGGTGGAGCAGTGGAATTCTGGACCCACTGGGCAAGTTCGCTGATGGAAGGCAACAATGAGTTTGGTGATCGTCGCACACCGCCGCGCGCCTCGGTGCAGTTCTGAATCGGTGCGACCAGGTTGCGGACGTCATAGATGCGAACAAAAAGGTTCTCGTCGCTTTCGACCGCCGCACGAGTGGAGATCAACAGTACTTCATTGCGAACCATGTAGTCCAACCGGAGATCCGTCTGCTCCAGAAGTTCATCCAGAGCACTGCGAATGGAAATTCCTTCTACATGGAACGCTTCGATTTTCACGTCGTCGAGTTCGATGCTGTCATCCTCCAGTGCCCCGGCATCTTCAAGAATGCTAAATGACTCACCTTCATTCTGTTTAAGGCGATCGAAGATCGGTTCCAGGATGTCTCTCAAGTCGGTATTGCGCGGAAAATCCAGCGGCGGACATGGTTTCTCCAGCGCACGATAGATCCGATCAGCCGCTGCCCGAGTGCTCGCGGACGAAAACCCTTCGATCAATTTGCTCTGGGAACCCGGTGGCGACGCAGCAGTTGCCGGTTGATCGACGTCCGCAACAGTCGTTGCTGCGTCCAGGGAGTTGCCGGCGAATGCCTCATTTTGAAATGATTGTTTCAAAACCATCAAGGCCGCAACAAGAACCGTCACGGCCGCCATGGTCATTCCAAGGATCTCCAGCATTGGTGATTTCATGTTCTTCATCCGTCACTCCAGCTAGCGTTCTGACTGCTGCATCTGACTGATGCGTCTGACTGATGCGTCTGACTGATGCGGCACAAGAACCTGTCGTTTTCGGCGTGCAGTACATTGAAAACGGAAAACATTGGCGACAATCACGCCATTTCTCGGAAATTTCTGAAGGAAAGGAGAACATTCGCAGTGAGTGTGTCAATGTCGGCATCATCGTATCAACTGGTGGAATGTCGTACTGGCTTGCGTTATCTTGTCGCTTCGCTGAGGCATCTGGTTCCGTCAATAACTGGCTATTCATTCTAATCGCGTGACGAGTCTGGAGACTCGTCCTCCGGAAATCTCTATGCAAACGTTCAAGAAGCTGTTGGTTGCCAATCGGTCTGAAATTGCCATCCGAGTTTTTCGAAGCGCATCGGAACTGGGGATTCGGACGGTGGCGATTTATTCGCACGAAGATCGCTATGCGCTGCATCGATTCAAGGCGGACGAAGCCTATCGCATCGGCAAGACGGGGGAGCCGATTCGGTCGTATCTGGACATTCCGTCGATCATCGCACTGGCGAAGCAGATTGAGGTGGATGCTATTCATCCGGGCTACGGATTCCTCTCAGAACGACCGGAGTTTGCCAAAGCCTGTGCTGAGGCGGGAATCAAGTTCGTCGGGCCAAGCGTCGCGTGTCTGGAATCGCTCGGCGACAAAACGGCAGCGCGGAACATCGCGATTTCTGTCGGCGTGCCGGTACTCGGTGGCACGGAACAGTCGATTGAATCGCTCGACGAAGCCCGTTCGAAAGCCACTGAAATTGGCTTCCCCGTGATGATCAAAGCGGCCAAGGGCGGCGGCGGTCGGGGGATGCGCGCGGTGATGAAAGTCGCGGACTTTGATCAGGCGTTTGAGTCCGCTCGCAACGAAGCGAATTCCGCGTTCGGCTGTGCGGATGTGTTCATTGAGAAATTCATCAACCGCGCCAAGCATATCGAAGTCCAGTTGTTGGGTGACGAACATGGCAACCTCGTGCATCTTTTCGAACGCGACTGTTCGGTCCAGCGTCGTCATCAGAAAGTCGTCGAAATTGCCCCCGCGCCCAATCTGTCTCAGAAGCTGCGCGATGGAATTCTGGAAGCGGCGCTGAAGATCGGCAAAGCTGTCAACTACTCTTGTGCCGGCACGGTGGAATTTCTGGTGGATGTCGATGCTGAGAAGTTCTACTTCATCGAAGTGAACCCTCGAATTCAGGTCGAGCACACGGTGACCGAAGAGGTCACTAATATAGATATCGTCAAGTCACAGATTCTGGTCGCACAAGGGATGAAACTGGCAGATGACGACATCGGCCTTGGCGATCAGACGAATGTGCAGGTCAACGGGTTTTCGGTGCAATGTCGAGTCACCACGGAGGATCCGGCCAACAATTTTATGCCGGATTATGGTCGTGTGACTCACTACCGTTCGTCGGGCGGCATGGGAATTCGGCTGGACGCTGGCAGCGCGTTTTCAGGAGCGGTCGTGAATCCGTTTTATGATTCGCTGCTGACCAAAGTGACGACTCGCGGTCGAAGGTTTGTGGACGCCGTGCATCGCATGGAGCGGACTCTGCGGGAATTCCGGATTCGTGGCGTGAAAACCAACATTCCGTTTCTCAGCAAAGTGGTATCGCATCCGACGTTCATCGACGGTGGCTGTACGACGCGATTCATTGATGAAACTCCCGAATTGTTTCAATTTGATCATCGCAAGAACCGAGCCACCAAGCTGCTGTCGTATCTGGCAGAAACGATCGTCAACGGAAACAGTCTTGTGAAGGGGCGTCCGAAGTCACTCCGCCGCGAACCGGCGATATCGCCCAGCGTACCAAAGGGCGTGGATCCCCCGAAGGGAACTCGCGACAAGCTGCAGGAACTTGGCGCAGCCGGATTTGCAAAGTGGGTCCTGCAGCAGAAGCGACTGCTGATTACTGACACGACTTTTCGTGACGCTCATCAGTCGCTGCTGGCGACGCGGATGAGAACGTTTGATTTGCTGGCCGTTTCCGATGCGTACGCTCATTACTGTTCCGAAATGTTCAGTCTGGAAATGTGGGGCGGTGCGACATTTGACACGTCGATGCGATTTCTGAAGGAATGCCCATGGCAGCGACTGGTGCTGATGCGGGAAAAAGTGCCCAATATTCTGTTCCAGATGCTGCTGCGATCGTCCAATGC
>JAYUVA010000778.1:0-5430 GCA_043754375.1 Candidatus Kuenenia sp.
AGATGGGCTTGCCGATGCCAATTCCTGGCCCGGAACAGTCTGGATCAATCCAGGTCACGCATGCGACTCTACACCGTGGTGTCTCAAAGCACTGCGGGACCTTGAAAGCGGCAACCTCAGCGAAGCGATCCTCTGTCTGCCGGAATCGACTCTGCGACTGGTCCCTCAGTTGCTTCGCTATCCCATCGCCATTTCGTTGTCGCCACTGGTCGTCACGTTCAGTGACGGCAACACGAGTCTTCAGAAAGCTCTGCCAACGTGCAGCACGTTCGTGTACCTGGCCGCAAAGCCAAAAACCGAACTCTTTGCCACAGCCTTCAAAGAGATTGCCGCCGTGTTCTCTCCCGTTGTTCCCGGTCCGAAATGAAATGCCACGGCTCGGGAGTGCGAAAAGATAATTCCTCTCTCCTTTGCTTCGGCGTTGTGCCGGTTTGTTTCTCTGGTGTCCGTTTGTTTCGTTTCCCGATCAGTCTTCCGTCTTTCAAGGAGTTCGTTCCATGCCCATTTTTAGTCCCACACTCTGTGATGCCCCTAATCGCGCTGCTGCTTCGAGGCGAGTCTGTCGCGTCATTGTTGTCCTCGGTGGCATCAAGTCGTTGCTTCTGCGGTATTTCCTGAGGCTGTTGAACGTGATCGTCATTGTGGCCGACAACGCAAAGGAGATCGAAGCGCTGCGTCGCACGCACTATGGAAAGAATTTCATCACCTTTGTGCTCGGCGAAGGACAAACTACTCGGTCTTTGCACGCCGGTTCAAATGAACAGGTTAGAGCAGCGTCTGAATTGACCGCGAATTCCAGCACGGAAGATGGTCTCGGCGCCCGAGCAGTTAATGCAAAGAGGGCAGCAGAGATCACCGTTGAATCCAAGGAATTTCAGGACTTTCTGAAACGCTTGCCTGATATGGTCAGCGTGCTTTGCGGCGGTATCGTGAGCCATGTTGGCTTTGAACTCTGCGGTAGTTTGAGCGGGGCCGTGTTTAGCGGAGCCCGAAAAGTCATAGCCGATGCTGTATTGGCCAGTTTGTTGCGGCTTACCGTTCCAGTTGATGTCCGGTTCAATGTACTCGGCTCAACGACATTTGCTGGCCTCTCGGATCGGGCACGACAGAACTACGGGTATGGGCTGCTCGCTTGCCTTGCTGATGTCCTGAACTGTCGGGACGCGCGACAAGTGCTTGTTTCGAAGTATCTGGAACTCCATGAACTCCGACCATCACTGGACGACAACGGGGAACGAGACCAGTCCTTGATTCAGGATACTGTCGCATCGGACTGCCGCGAGATGGACCAGTACCTTTCTTTGCTGTCGTCCAATTATTCGAACAACGATCAGTTCGGAAATATTCGAAGCCGCTGTGTCGATTTCATGCGAGGGCTGAATCCGAAGCGAGATATCGCGAGTCTTATCGCTCATCACCTTCGGCTGCAGGTGGAGGATCTTCTCGGAACCATATTTCCAGATCCATTGCTGGTAGACGAAGTGATCTGGGAGGATCAATCCGTTCCGCAGGAGCGTCTCGAACTGCCAGCCATCCTGGATCGCCTGGAAGTGGAGAACTGCGAATCCCTGATGCAGGCCATTTCCAAGGCGTCGGCACAGCATCGATTCCAAATCAATATGCTGACGGCGCACGGAGTTGAAATTGTACCAGAGCATCTAGCTACGACGTTCGCTTTGACTCCTCACCAGATTGACGAATTCATTCGGCAGTTGCGGCTGACCCGAACATTTCAGCAGATGTTGCACCGCGAATACGCACCCGTATCCGCAGCTTTGCAGGATGTCGAAGGTAGCATTTCCAAACTGCACCGCCGCTTCGAAATCCTTCACACGAAGCTTATCACAGGACGATATTGGTTTCCGAAACGGCTGCTGAAGGCTCTGGCCGATCTCGTTGACCTGCTACGTGAGAATTTCGATCGTCGACACCTGCTGTACGCAGAGCAGCAGGCTCTCTCACGGGCAATCACTGCGACCGACAAAGAACGACTGCACCACGATCATACCGTGGAACGAATACAGACCGCACTTGACGCCTATGTGCCTCGCGGTTCCATGACAGAAGTGCCACGGTTTGTTGTCAGTTTGCCACTTGAAAGCGTCTTTTCAGAACTTCTGACCATCGCCGACATTCCTCCGCGGGAGCAGGTTGAGCTGTTGTGCAGCTGTGCGTCGACGGTCAACGCTGACGGTCTGGCTCGTATTGTAGGATCCAGCAGCAATCGGCTGGAAAAGATCGCAGAGCAGATTGTCTACGGAGATTATGACATTCAGTCGCCCGGAAACGGCGGCAGCATTCCTGCCAAGACTGATAAGGTCGTGTACGCGATCCCGCCGTTGAGGCCGCAACTGGAAGAGGCTCTGCGATTGCAGATTGCTGCTATTCATCCAACAGCCAAAGTGATCTTTACGGATACGTTGGTGTTTGGTGCCACGGTGATGAAGATTCGCTCACAGCGTTTCACTCAGATTCAGGAGTTGTTCGCCGGCCGATTGGCCTTTGATGTCGCTGACGCTGTCATGGACCCTCGCGCAGCTTTGAACTCAACGGACAATTTTCAAGCCCTCAAAGACCTTAACGGTCGCATCGAGCATGGGCGCATTGTGTTTGATGAACCGGAAGCCAATAGCGGCCGGAATGAATCACCGCGTTCAGGTGGTTCACATTCAAACGATTATCATCAGGCGAGTGACAATAGTTAATCGGTGCTGGCGATTGTCAGTTTCTCTGCTCACCGCACCTACTGATCCACGACCTGACAGCGACGGAATTCACCGTGAATTCCGTTCGCTTTTCAATTTCAGGCATTTTTTGAAGGAGAGTTTGCTATGAAAACTTACACCCCCACCACTCGTCTCATTTTGCCACCAGCGAAGGATGAGAAAGACGTTAAACGCATATTGGGAACCGGCAGCGGATTCCGCCTTCGCCGCTTTCTCGTGCTGTTCTGTGCAGCTGGACTGATGACGCTGGTGCTGGTTGGTATCGCAGCACTGCAGAAGGAATTTCGGACACTGACTGAACGGTCTCAGGAATTTGAGTCCAACATTTCGGGCCTGCGTGCCGACCTCGATGCAAAAAATGCCCGGATGGAGACTCTTGAAGCCAGTCTGAAGTCCACCGCTGCGGATCGCGATCGGCTGAAGGACACTCTGTCAACGACTCTGCAACAGCTTGATAAGGCACTTAACGCGGGCTCGTCCACAAAGACGTTGGTTGAAGAGATCAAAGAACAGCTTCAGCAGCTGATCAACGTTCAATCTGGTCAGACTCAACAGAGTAGGAAGACTCAGGATGCACTGGAGAAGCTGCGTCGAAGACACTTTGAGCAACTGGTCGCGACTGGAGAGATCCTAAAGGGAGATCCAGCGATTGCTCGTGAGATACTGTCAGATGCTGTGGAGTTTGCAACCGCAATTGGTTTACCTTCAGAGTCGGCGAGCACAGCGGCAGCCACGCTGCCAGTCGCTGCAACGATACCGGAAGGATCTATAGTTTCGGTACTGGATGTCCGATTTGAGGGGACCCAGATCGTGGCAGATGTGCATGTGACAGATGGCTCGGGGAAGTTCCTGTCCGCATTATCTCGCGTCAATTTTGAAGTGGAGTCGAAGAATAAGAGGCTACATCTGGTCGGTGTTTCCTTTGTCGAGCGAAATGATCGGCAGCAGAGCATCGTCGAGCTGCTGGACACTTCCGGTTCAATGACTGGGGGGCCGCATCTTGCAATGCAGCAAGGTGCGTCAGAACTTGTAGGTCTAATCGCGAATCCTTCGCAGATCAGAGTCTACAGTTTTGACAACGACGCACGATCCATCTCACCGTGGTCCATCGATGCCGCATTGCATCAGGCAGCAATTCGACAATTATCACCGGACGGCGGGACCGCACTCTTCAAAGGTATTCGGCTGTCGATGGAAGATCTAATTAAGCGGGCCGGTCCACGGTTTATCGTGTTGTTCGCTGACGGTGACAACAGCGTTCTTGCTGAAGACATCGAGAAAACTCTGGCGACATGCCGTGAACATTCAATCGTAATCCACGTGGTAGCTCTGAAAACAGGGGATATCAACGAGCCGATGCTGCGGCGTATCGCGTCCGAGACCAGCGGGCTGTATCTCTCAGCCAGCAATCCGACGCGGCTGGCTGAACAGTTCCGCACGGTGGCTGCCACGTTTCTGCAGCCAGCCTACCGAATTCGAATTTATGAACCGGTCGACGCGGACCAGTTGACGCTGCGAGTAGGGTCACTCGCTGCGGTTCCGCTGACGGTGAACAAAGCACGTGTCTCGGTATCAGCAGGCACATAGAGAGAATTCGCTAGACAGATACCGCCGAAATTCGTGTTGAATTCAGAGCAAGCCACACCGTGGCATGATATGCAGGGTGACGGCGGGCGAACACAGGCCACATTGGAGAAGAAAATGACAACGAAAGCAAAGAGCAAAGAGAACGGAAACAAAGGGCCAGCTTACCAGAAAAGAGTGGGAGCTGTTCGGGGGTCTGTCTGGACCAACGAGAACGACGGGCGTGTGTATTTCAACACGTCACTGGTTCGGCGTTACAAAGACAACGATGAGTGGAAGGAGGTGTCAACATTTAATGGCACAGCCGACATTGTCGCCGCTCAGGAGGTGTTGAAATGTTGCCTGCATTTCATCCATCAACAGGAAGACGCCGAAAGCGTTGGCAATGGTGATGAGTAGAGGAGGGCGGACAGATGACACAGAAGAAAAACAAGAACAGAAGAGACGCGGATTTTTCTGCAATGCCTCAGCAAGTTGCTGAAATGGAGGACTTCGGTCCTGTCATTTCACAGTACACACGAGCTCAGGCCATTGAAGATGGCGTGTTGATTGATGCGGGAAAGATGGCTCAGGTGGTTGGCTTTCGCTTTCCTGTGGCATTGACGAGCACGGCGTGGTCGGCATGTATTGACGGGCCGAAGGTTGGGACGCAGCTCTGCGAAGAGGAAAGGCTGGTGAGAACACTGCGTTCCCTTGCTGTCGCGGCGTCTCACTTACTGGGTGATTCTGTGAAGTTCACAGCAACCATCCTTGATGCAAACGGTGATGTGCAGCACGTGCCGTTGCGAGCCGTATGTGGGCCGGGTGATGACGGGCGTTCAGTCATCACGGTGATGTTGCCTCACGAGGATTGATGGAATTGGGGGCAGCAATGGTACACGCAACGGAACGCATCGCTATGAAAAAAAAGTCCGGGATGACCGGCCTGGCAAAAGCGACACCGATGACGTTTTTGCTACTCGTGGCGGGTGGCTGGCCTGCGTGGGCCGTGCCGGGGCGGTAGTTTTAGCCCCTGCACTGACCCCTGAAAAATGAAACGAAAAGAGAACAGTCCATGAACAAGAAACGACCAGAAACACAACGACAAGGAGCCCCAAGAATCCCGCTTTCCGTGCAGAAA
>JAYUVA010000779.1:0-3551 GCA_043754375.1 Candidatus Kuenenia sp.
AGAGGACTGACAACAAGGACTGTACGGTCCACCTCAAGGGATGCTTTCAGCACGATCCAGTCAAACGCTTTGCCATTACTGTCATCGGCACGCAACAAATCATCGGCTGTCGGCAACTGCATCTCTGTCAGTTTCGGCAGTTCCGACTTTTCGACCTTCTCATCGGCCATCGCAGCATGCTCGCTGAACAACAGCCCGATCGCCAGGGCGATGGCCGCAGACCAACATGGCGTGCAAATCATGAACTTGACGGACGCGATATTAAGGCTCATTGAATTGCCGAACAGATCGTTTCAAAAGGGTTGAGTCTACAAAAATCCGGTGTGCTACTTCCCAATGTTCTCGGCCAACTGATACAGACTTCCATCCTTGCCGATCACGATAATCTGACCATTCATGCTGAGCGGGCCCTGTTGAATCGACTGGCCAAGCTGCACCACGGAGTCTGAAACTGCGCCATCGGAGTTGAGACGCATCATCGCTCCATCCGTGCGTGCAATCAGATAACTTTTATCGGACAGCAGCAGCGGGTCACCGGCCAGGGCGTGGCCAGCCAGTGGAAACGACGCTGCCGGCGACAGGCCGTCAGCGACATTGAACACGCGGACTTCTTTATTTGCCAGTTCTACAAACACAAAGCCGCCAGCCACTTTTGGTACAGCGCTGGGAATTGTGCCGAGGTCTGTTTCGGCCAAAACTTCCAGCGTGGACGCCTGCATCATCACGAGCCGTCCATCGGTGGTGGCCAGACACAGAAATTCGCCTGAAACCGCCGGTGGCAGTTCAATCACATACGGCACATTCGTGACACTCAGTTCCGCAAGCTGCGGACGCGGCGTCGCGCGGAATTCGACGCGGACAAATTGATTGTCTGCATTCACGGCGAGGACCTGAGTTGGTGAAATTGCTGTCAGAGATTTCCATGGCTGTTGCTGATCCTGCGTCTGAGCGGCTCGATAATCTTCTGCCGCCTGTCCGGCAGCGGTGGCTGAAATATGCAGCCGTCCCGGCATGGCGAACACGACACCGCCATCCAGCGCAACCGGTGGCAACTGAGGTCCGTCAGGCAGTGTCCATTTGCGTTCCAACTGCCCTGTCGGAGTGAATGTCCACATTGAAGGTTCGGGAGCCCCGCACCATGCCGCGACTCGACCATCCTTCAATGCCACACCGCCAACCGATGAAGTGAGTTTATCCGGCAGCCGGAATCGGCTGGTGGATTCGAGTTGAAATCCACCCTTTGCGATATCGGCCATCGACACGCGGTACGCTTCACCGTAATCCCCCACAGCCAGGATTGAATCTCCCCCGGCAGCAGGCCCCACAGCCACCAGTTTCGAACCAAGCACGGTACGCCATGTGCCCTTCATTTCTTCACGATTGGCACGAGTGAAAAACACTGATGACGACTGCGGGTTGCGCGTCGTCAGAAATACGGCTTCATCGACAAACTGAATCGGCTGCAGATGAATGCCTTCCGCCGTGATGCCGGAGTCAAGCAGAATTGTATTGGTGCGCGTCTGAAACTTTCGCAGATCGCGTCCCGCCAACCACAATTGAGCACTCGGGCCAGCCAGCAGAAACATGCGAGTCTGCACACCATCTTCAAGTTGATTTGCACCGACGCGGGAAAGCGGCGGCTGTCCTATTTCTTCTGCCACTCGAAACGCGGTGACGCGCTGCGGTGTCGAAGGTACAAATAGATCGTAGCCACGCAACAGGCACGGATCATTGATCTGTCCATCAATGGGATCTGTGGTCTCAACCCTGAGTACTCCGCTGTCGTCGATATTCAGCGTCTGAATGCGAGCCTTATCAGCGGATACGTTATCGCACATCAGGAAATATTTCCCCGCTGCTAACATAGGCGTTTTCACGCTGCCGGCTTTGTGCGGGATCTGTGACACGGCGATACAACTCAGCGGATTCAGGCTCAGGGTATAAACCAGAGTCTCATCGCCCGGGATCACCAGTTTTGATCCATCGCTGGCAAGCGCTGGCGGGCCGATGATCGGCTGCGAAAACTTCAGACGCGACAGCGCGCGACCATTCGCGACGGCGACCTGCCATATTTCATTGTTTTGTGTGGTGATGAAGATGTTATCTGAAACGACCAGCGGCATGCCGCCGGGACGCCCGTCAAGCGGTTGTCGCCACAACAGATGCCCGTCTTTCTGCGACAGAAGCTGCAATTCGTCTGACAGAGTGCTGAAAACCAACACGCCAGGTTCTGTCCCTTTAACCGGGATCGGAGCGAACGGTGAATCCACACCAACCGGTCGGCGCCAGATCGGATCACCCGTGTCGGCATCCAGTGCGAAGACACTGTCAATGCCGACTGCAAATACGGACCTACCCTGCGAGGACAAATCCGTGGCCGCCTGAGTCCTGAGAGCCAGCGAAAGTGACTTGAAGTTGGCAGTGCTGTCATCAGTCGTGAGAGCATCCGCGCCTTCACTTCGTACGACAAGCTCCTTTTCTTTTCCCAGGATCTCGGTTTGAATGGCGTTCAGATCTTTGTCATCACTCAGACCGGGCCAGGCCTCAATCAGTCGGTCGCGCACGCCGATCGCGTCAATGGTCTTACCGGTTTCGAGCAGCCCGCGAATCTCAGTCACGCGAGACTGGAATTCCGTCTTCTTCGCGACTGCGGCCGATGCCAGTCGCTGTAATCGCTCCAGTTCCTGATGGCGAGCCGGAGAAATCCCGGCTTCTCCGGCATATCGCTTCATAATCTCCATCGCCGCCATGCTGGCATCCAGTGCCTTCTGATCCTGCGTGGCCGCTGACACAATCGCCCCGGCGAATGTCAAACGATCTGCGTAACGTTTGATGTGATCCTTGATGTCTTCAAATCCAGGCACGTCGCGGCAGACAGTCAGCAGTTGGTTAAGTTCTTCCAACCCTTTAATCACGTCCGGATACTCCGTCATGATGTTCTTTTCGACACGCGTGCGGTGCAGGCCGATTCTTGCCGGATCCGCCGAAGCCGACTGTGAATAGCTTGCCAGAAAGTTCAAAAACTGCCCGTCGGCGTCAATATATCGCTGTTGATCGAGCGACGCTACGGCCTCCTTGAGCTGTCGTGCTTCGCGCGTGCTCGCAGTCATCAACCAGAAAATGCCAGAGAGCAGCAGTGCTCCAAGAGTGACAATGGTCAGCCCCAGGACAATGGGTGACCGGCCAATCTTCTGTTCACCGGGTCGCTCCGGTCCACCCGTCAGTTTTTCTGTGATTTGCGCGAATCGCCCGCGGGACAACTGTCGTCTGGCTGTAGCCGCCTGCTTCGCACGGACCGCTTCCTCGGCAGTATCCACATCGTCTTCTTCGTATTCATTCTGAGCCACGTTGGTATCCGATCAAATCTCACTGAGGCCATCGCGATCCGAAAAGGGGTCTGACCCTTTGGAGGCAGGTCAATTGTATAAATTTCAACTCCCGGAGAGGGTCAGACCCCTTTTCGGATACTGTCACAATTCCTGAATCTTATTTTTCACCCGCAGAAAACCGGCCTGCATCGCTGCATCAATCACCGTCAGCCGCATCTCGTG
>JAYUVA010000780.1:0-3436 GCA_043754375.1 Candidatus Kuenenia sp.
GTGTTCAACCAACTGACCGAATCCACAACTCTGCAACGCCGAGCCCTCGAACTCCTTTCAACCCACGCGTAGCCAGAGACCGCATTTTCTTTTCAAGGACTCGTGACGACTTTTCATTGAAAAATACTGGGTTCCGCTGCGGATCCTTATTTGAATGGCCGTTCAAGTTCGGAATAGCCGTCGCCTCCGGCTCGGCGGTAAACGATTAAGTCCACAGACCGCTAGCGCCTTGCGGCTCACAGTTTTGGAGTATCGGGACAGACTCCTGGCCCGAAACCCCGGGGCTTCGTTCGTTCCGCTCTCGCCAGCCCCGGCCACCCGATCCATCAGTGCAAGAGCTGCAAAGCACTGGAACAGCCTGCATCAGCTGCACATCCGGGCTTCCAACGATGCATTCTCGAGCGGATTTTATGCCGAAAACGAATGCCATTGCTGCATTTCACGTACTGGAATACCCTGCGTCGGCTCAGTAGTTCCCTGAAAACTTTTTTTACCCGCGATTTGCTGCGGGAGTGCGGAGATTATGATGGTTGCACACGGACGTTGCAGCCTCGTTTCGCTGGCAGTGCATCGTGCCGGACTCAGGGAGGTCAGCCGATGAAATTGCTGCAACGCTACATTCTGGGCGAACTGGTGCGTGTCTTTCTGATACTCGTCGTCGTGCTCACAGTGATGCTGGTGTTCGTTGGATTGTTTCAGGAAGCAACGGCACGCGGATTGGGTCCGGCACAGATTCTGCAAATCATGCCCTTCGTTGTTCCCAGCATGCTGCCGTTCACAATTCCAGCGACGCTGTTATTGAGTGTGTGTGTGGTTTACGGACGAATTTCCGGTGATCTGGAAGTCATCGCCGCTAAGTCTGCCGGAATCAGTGCCATGCAATTATTGCTGCCTGCGTTCCTGCTGGGAACCGTGCTGGCAGTCGGCTCGTTCGGACTATTGAACTATGCCATCCCATGGGGCGTATCGAACATCGAACGCATCGTGACTCAGGCACTGGAAGAAATCTTCTTTGATGTCCTGGCGACGCAACATTATTTCAGCAATCCGAATGAAGGATACACGATCACCGTGCGCGATGTGAAAAATCGTACACTGCTGAATGCAACAATCCGCTATCGCCGAGAACATCAGCAGTTTACCGTCTGCGCCGAAGCCGCCCGAATACGATTTGATCTGGAAAAGAAGCAAATTCTTGTGCATCTGAAAAACGTCAGCGGCGGAGGGGCTGGTTCAGGTTTTTCAGGTGAAATGAAACATTCGGAATTACGCTTTCCTCTGGAGCTGCAGCTGGGAAGAGTCGTATCACGCAATCTGACAATCGATACGCTGCGGCGAGAGATCATACGGGCGGAGATCGATCAGCGAAGACTCGCGGCGGAGAAAAACATCGAAGCCACGATGATGTTGTTCACCGGAGACTTTCAACATCTCGCCAGCGAGGAAATCTCAACGCTCGACAAACAGAACAACCGGGCCGTTACGGATGAACTCAAGTACCGAGCGGAAATTCACAACCGGTTTTCCATGTCGGCCAGTTGCTGGTTTTTTGCTGTTTTGGGCGGACCGTTTGCAATGCTGCAGGCGCGACGCCAGTTTATCACCAGTTTTATCATCTGCTTTCTGCCGATTCTGATTGTCTACTATCCCGTGATGTTCCTGATGATGAATCTCTGCAAGTCTGGCACACTTGACCCGTGGTGGGCGATGTGGGTTCCCAACATGATCATCGGTGTCGCCGGGTTTCTGGTCCTGCGAAAAGTCGTGCAGCATTGACCAGCCGCCGAATTCAGATGAATCGGGCGGCTGCTGTGAGTCCTGCGTTCGCGACAACGCGAATTATTCCACTTCGTATTCGCTCGACAGCGTTTTCAATGCGTCCTTGATATCGACTTCCTGCATTCCGCCTTCGCGGACAATTTCGGCGTTGGCCTGATTGTTGCCGGTGAGTTCAACCGCCGTGGCGCTGATGCGTCCCGACCCGTCATAAGCATAGGTGATCTCAATCGGAGATCCTTTCGGTAAACTTGCCGGCAGGTTGAAGACGCGGAAGTCTCCAATGAGTTCACACGCAGCTGGATCGATCGCTTCGCCTTCCAGAATTTCCACGTGAATCCGGGATTGGCCGTCGCTGTTTGTCCCGAAACGCTGCTTGACACTGTTCGGGACCGGCGAATTCTTCGGGATCATGATGTGATTGATCTTACGCGATTTGTCTTTCGGGTCGCTGATCTTGATCCCCAATGAATGCGAATTGACGTCGGTTGTCTTGACGGCATTCAGCCGCTTTTGAACGGCATCCACGATACCGCCAGTATTGATGCCATGCCGAGCCTGCAGAATGGCCGCATGAATTGCGGCTCCTTCTGCGACTGCGCGTTCAGGTGCCAAAGCACGTGATGGTTCTTTCTGGCAGACTTCCCGCAACATCTGTTCGACCACTGGCATGTAGGTCGAACCGCCAACTAAAACCAGTTCGTCCAGCATTCCAGGCGTCACGCCGGCCTGTTGAAGTACCAATTCGGTGGTGTCTTTCGTTCGTTGCAACAGATCTGCCGTCATGCGTTCATAGTCGGTCCGTGACAATGAGACAGACAGGGTATTTCCTTTATAGTACACGCTGATCGGTACTTGAGTTTTTGTGCTCAAATCGCGTTTTGCGTCTTCGGCTTCCTGCTGAAACGTAAGCATTGCTTCAGCGTCAGTACTCGGATCGACATTGAACTTGCGTTTGAACTGTTCCACGAGGTGGTCGGACAGTCGCTTGCTCCAGTCCAGACCGCCAAGCATCACATCCCCGTCCGTTGCAAGCACGCGGAAAGTCGTCGGCGTGTATCGCACAACCGTCACGTCGAATGTACCACCCCCAAGGTCATACACCAGAATCGTGCGTTCATCAGACTTCAGATCAGCGCGACCCAGTTCACCACGGCTCCAGGCGTATGCCAGAGTCGCCGCCGTAGGCTCGTTAATAATGTCAATCACATTCAGGCCAGCGATACGCCCTGCGTCCTGCGTTGCCTTGCGGCGCACGTCGTTGAAATAGTACGGCACCGTGATGACCGCATTCGCGATCGGCCCGATAATTTTCTCGGCGTCCTGCTTCATCTTTTTCAGAATCAATGCAGAAATGAATTCCGGTGTCAGCTTCTTGTTCTGATAGATCACAAAGAAGTTCTTGTTGCCCATTTCACGCTTGATCGCTTCGACGATCGACTTGGGATCGGCAACCGCGATACGCTCGAACGATGGCCCGACCACGACGCGGTCTTCGTCCAGCAACACCACAGATGGTGTTATCGGGCGACCATCTGTGTTGTTCAGTACGACGGGGTTACCGTCATGATCCAGCATCGCGATTGCGCTGTAGGTTGTGCCCAGGTCGATGCCGACCGTATGTCCTTCAAGAAACTTCATTGCAGCCCTCGGACTTCTC
>JAYUVA010000781.1:0-9510 GCA_043754375.1 Candidatus Kuenenia sp.
CTCGTGTGGTTGCGTCCCCGCAGAGCCGCACTCCGTTTCGCCAGCCATGGCTTTCATACTCAATCGACTCTTCCAATTCAACACACCATCGAACACTGAAACCCATGCCTCAAAAAATCCGACACCCCTCTCGACTCACTGATCAAAATTTGAATTCGAAAATCTTTTTTCGAATCTGTCATTGACGTGGTTCAAGACCGTCGCTCACCCCTTATTGTTATCAATCGCGGCGCATGGCGCGCCTATCTTTGCGGAAAGAATCTGCTCACGGGAGCGGATGATGAACACCGACGGGAACTCATCCGGCAGCGAATTGAGTTTCTGGCAGGAATCATGGGGATTATGTGCAGTTCCTCGACTGGACGGGTCGTCAGAGGCGATGACAATCTTTACGGAATGCCCCGGACGATTTCCGGGCCGATCAGCTTTGTCAGCCAGACCGGGAGTTTTTGCCAGAGGGCAATGACTTTGTCGAACTTGCCGCTGTTGGGGCGGACATCACCGATGTCGCCTATGCGAAGACAGTATTGCCAGACCGCAGGATATTCCTCAGCCCCCCATTGCTGTTTGAACTTAAAGGTGCCACTGTCCTGCGAGCTGCGGCCGAAGTCGAACGCCTGCTGACCCCGTTCCACACTGCGCTTCAGACAATGCCAGTACAGCAACATGTTGCAGGCCGTGTGATTGAATTTCTGCAGCGAACTGGCACTGGGAATAAGTGTCACTTCAGGCCCATGCAGCAGGAATCCTGACGCAATCGGCCTGCCGTTCCGGAAGATCGAACAGATCTCAGCAGAATCCCCGAACTGTGTCAGCATTTCACGAAACAGTCGCTTTGAAAACGGCGGCGTGCCGAGGTCTCGCATATTACGGCAAAACACGCTGTAAAACGCATTCAACTGATCCAGGTGCCCGAATGAGACACTCAACGATGTATCGTTCAGCGGCTTCCTGACCTGGCTGCGAAGTTTTGATTTGAGTCCCGTCCAGAGTTCATCTACGGTCGCAGGCAATGCCAGTCGCATGTGAACTTTTTCGGTGTTGACCGAGTTGAATCGATCATGTTCAGCGCGGCGTTCATGCCGCAATTCCAGATGTTTCACATTGAGCGAATCGGCCAGTGCGACTGCCGTGTCGATCAGTTGCGACGCGACTGCCGGAGTATCGGCAAGCACGCCGCCGGTATTGAGATACGGCTGACTGACGAGGAAACGCCCAAAGATCGGACCGGAGATGAACATCAGAGGAAGCACACCGACGATTTTGCTCTCCTGTTCGACCCACAAAAAGTACGGACGATGGCGAAACGCCGTCGCAAAAACCTCCCCCCATTCCGCACGCAGATGAAATCCATCGAAGCCCCAGCGCGACAGATAACCATTCCAGCCAGCTGGCGCGGTGGTTCCGCAATGCAGAATAGTCGAGGTCGGAGGCGATGATGCGAGTGGCGTGGTCATGGTTTGAACCGTGATGTGAGTTGTTTTCTGTCAGCAACCGCCCAAAATGGCCATTGGTCGCTTTGGTTTCGACGCTCCCTGATCAGGACTGTCCTTGATTTGTCCTGCCATTCCTGTTGAAAGTCCTCGGTACACCTCAACAATTTTCTTCATGCGACGATCAAAACCGAAGCGATCCTGAATGGTATTCCGGCCAGCCTCCGCCATTCGGATTCGAAGTTCATCCGAGCTTACTAATCGCTGCACTGCATCGTGCAGCGCTGCTTCATTGTCGATTGGAACGACGAGGCCATTCTGCTGGTTCAGCACGAGGCTCGGAATGCCATTACAGTTCGTTGCCACCACTGCGCGTTGAGACGCCATGGCTTCCAGCACTACGTTGGGTAATCCTTCGCGCAGACTGCTGAGTACGAACAGATCGATCGCACGGTACAGGTCGCGAGGATCAGACAGAAATCCGCAGAGTCGAATGTGGTCCTGCAGTTCCAGATCATTGATCTGCTGCTGCAATTGGTCCCGCAGGTGTCCTTCGCCTGCGACGACAAGGCCAATCCGGTGGCCCGCCTGAATCAGTTTGCCTACCGCATTGATCAGGTGGTGAAAGCCTTTTTCTTCCGACAGTCGTCCGACGGCACCTACGAGAAATCGCTGCGAATCGAAGCCAAAACGCGCCTTATCAATCAGTGTTGGTGGTGCGGGGGAGTAGTCATCCAGCACAATGGCGTTATCGATCTGGTGCAGTCGATCGACTGGTACCCCGCTTTCGGTACAGCGATCACGCAGATCCTGAGACACACAGATGACGGCTTGGTATCGCTTCATACAGAATCGATCGATCTTGTAGTACAGCGGCGTTTTCGCCGTGAACCGGACCCAGCCGTGTGCTGTGGTGACCAGATGCATGTGATGGAATCGACGCACCAGAAGTCCCAATGCGTTGCTCTTGTAATCATGTCCATGCCAGACGCTGACGTTGCGATCACGGCAGATGCGAATACAATCCCGCACGACGCGCCAGTCGAACGGTCCGCGATCATCAATGCCGATGATTTCCGCGCCGGCTGCAGCGGCTTTCCGTTCCAGCGTGGCGAATCCCGGATCGCCAGGAGGCCGCATGAACAGACACGCGCAGTCGATGCCGTACCTGTTCAGGTAGCGCGGAGAATTCAAAATCGTCTTCTCCGGCCCGCCTCCGGTTCCTGTGACGACGCGCGTGTGAAGCACAAACGGACGCGATTCCGCCATGCCGATCAATGAGTCGAGATGTCCTGAGTTTGTCATGGTCTGTTGCCCTTCAATACCTTTTCAAGTACCTCCGCCTTGCTCTTCCAGCGTTCCTGCTGGAGGCGATTTCTGGCGGTGGATTGTAATACCGGAATTCCGCTCGTGATTCGGTCCCGGACGAGTTGACTGAAATGTGCCGGCGTCTCCGCCACATCCAGGCAATCGCCCCACGCATTCGTCGATGGCAGTCGATTAACGACGACCGGTTTTCCAGTCGCCAGATATTCCTTCATCTTCAACGGCTGCATGGCCCGTGTCACAGGCAGGTCGGCATAGGGCATGATGAGCACGGCGGCTTGCCTCGCAATCGCAGGCAGCGCAGCCAATGGTTGCGCGGGCAGTGTACGAACATTCGGCAGTGCGAGGATTTCGGGGTCGGGATCCTGTTGAGGCCCGATCAGGACGATCGTGCCGTCGGTCATGTCCTGTGACAATCTCCCCAGCGACGCGGAATCCATGCGACGATCGATCACCCCCCAGAACACTACGTTTGGCTGCGGTGATTCGAGTGTCGGGACTGACGATGCAGAAGCCGAATTCCAGAACTCCATGTCAACGCCATGAGTCAGCAAATACGCCGAGCGCCCTTCAGCGGCGATCATCGTCTGCAGCGTCTCGCTGACAGCGACCAGGGAGTCGGCACGGTAAATCATCGCGCGATCCATGCGACGCAGCGTGTCACGATCAAGCCCCGGCCACTGCGAAAAATCATCGACACAGTAGTAGACCCAGCGATCAACCGGTAGCACTTCAGGAAGATCGGCCGTGATCGGCAACGTCGTCAAAGCAACAACGGGTTGCGGCAGTTGTGTAATCAGAGAGGAAAGCTGTTTGGACAGCAGCCAGCGATTGAGCCGCCGATCACGTCCGCTGCCAAACCACGGCCACATTTTTGGATCGATGACGGTAAGATTCGGATGTGTCGGTGCCGACGCCGAGCTGCCTGGTTTCGCAGAGAAGTCTTCGGCGGAATTCTCCGAGAGTTTTGCACTGCCCCACTGACGCAGCTTTTCCGCGATCCGCTTCACTGTCTGTATGTCAAAACGCGGCGCGCGAGTACCGATGGTGTTGACCCACAGCACCGGGTATTGATCCAGCAGATTCCGCACCAGATGCTGGCACGAAGACGGATGGCGTCCCCAGTCATCAGAGAAGACGAGGAGTGAGCCGATGGTATGTGATTGAGGACACTCCGCGATCATGAATGACCTCCGATGCGTGACACGGCGTCAATCCGCGGGATGTCGTTGTGCGGGACGTGGTGTTCCGGGCGCGAATCAAAACGATGGCTGCGGTTCAGCACCTCGCGGTAGACATCGCGGTAGCCGTTCAACATGCGGTTGAGCGAGAATTTTTCCGCGGCGTACCGGGCTGCGACGATTGCCATGCGTTCCCGGAGATCGGGACGACGATAGAGCTGGACCAGCGATGCTGCAAGTGAAGCACTATCGCCGGATGCGGCCAGAAGCCCCGTGACGCCGTGTTCGACGAGTTCCGGAATACCGCCAACAGAGGTGGAGACCACGGGTCGTCGCGCGGCCATGGCTTCGATCACGGTGAGTGGTATGCCTTCGCTGATGCTGGACATCAGAAACACATCGGATGCAGCCAACAGGTCCGCGACGTCTTTGCGAGTCCCCGCCAGCGTTACAGTTTGTGCGAGTCCTCGCTTCTGAATTGTTTGTTCAATTGCCGCGCGCTGATCACCATCACCGACCAGTAAGAGTCGCAGTCCGGGGATCTGCCTGCGTGCCTCGTCAACAGCCCGCAGTGCTGTCTGGTGATCCTTGAGTTCATGCAACCTCGCGACAAGCACGGCGACGAAATCTGTTGAGGCAAAGCCGAACTCAGCCCGAATTCTTTCACGGGCTCCGGCGGATGGTTTGCCGACGGTTCTGAGATCAACACCATTGTAGATGACTTCGACGCGGGATTCGGGCAGGCCCTCGTTATCAATCAACGCCTGACGCACGGCAACGCCGCAGCCAATGAGCCGATCACAGCTGCGCAGCATCAGACGATTGACGACCATTTGTTTACGACTGGGCAGGTCAGGGAAATGGCGTCCGTGTTCGGTGAAAACAACCGGGCGGCGGCCGAACAGCCCGCGACTGAGCATTGATTGAAAAAACGGCGTGTATTGATGTGCATGCAGCATCTCCGCCCCCTCCCGATCCGCAAACTCACGCAGTCGCTTCGCACAACCACGATCGATGCCCGGCCGACGATGCAGATGTTCGACGGTAAAGCCATCCTGCTGCAGGCGTTCACCGATCTCACCGATTTCATCCAGCACTGCCACGACGCAGCGAAATTCGTCGCGCAACAGACGCAACATCTGATCGACCAGCACTTCCGCCCCGCCAACACCCAACGCATGGATTACATGACAGATCGTGGGACGATCGTCGATGGGAGTGAGGCGACGACTGGTGTTTGATACTTGTATCATGGTATTGAGTTTGTGAGGTCACTGTTCCTGAAAGAATGGCAACACTGGCGGCCAGGCGGGTGTTGATTGAGTCTGCAAAGTACGCCGTCTTGTTTAACCCTGAGCCGCAGGCGACGGTTTCTGCACACGCCGTCGCCTGCGACTCAGGGTTAAACGACTAAATCAACAGAGCACTAGCGCCTTGCGGCTCACGGTCCCGGAGTATCGGGACAGGCTCCTGATCGCTTCAAACTTCACGCAGTTCCGCTGCAAAGTCGATGGACTCGCGGTCAGTACTGTGCGTTCACACCGATCGCGGTATCATTGGTTGCGGCCTTTACGATTGCGCAGTCGCGTAAGCCCTCCGGTATCTCGTTCTTGTACCGGCAAGCTGACGCATGCCGCTCGCCAATTGTCGCAGGCATGACCGCGCGGAGTATAACTCGAATCCTGCGAACTCAGGATTTCACGGCACAAATTTGCCTGTAAGATGCGTTGATGTTTGGAATAAGGAACCGGAGATGATTCGATCCGCTCTGCTGAAATCAATGAATGGCTACATCGATGGAAACTGGTGTGCGGCAGATGCAAATCGCACGATGCCCGTCATCAATCCTGCGACCGGCGAAACGATCGCGATCGTGCCTGTCATGGGGCGTGTTGAAACCAATTGCGCCGTCGATGCGGCTGCCGGTGCGTTGGCGACGCCCGCTTCGATTGAACAGCGAAGCGAATGGCTGAGTCGTCTGGCCGATCTGATCACACAACATCGAGACGAACTCGGTCGGATTATCACGCATGAACATGGGAAACCGCTCGCCGAAGCACAGGCCGAAGCCGATTATGCGGCCAGTTTTTTCCGCTATTACGCTGGCTGCGTCGATCATCTGAAGCCGAAACAGCTGTCGGAGCGGCCTCGAAATCATACATGGACGGTTTACTATCGACCGGCCGGCGTAGCCGCTCTGATCACGCCGTGGAATTTTCCGCTCGCGATGCTGGCAAAAAAGTTCTCCGCAGCACTCGCCGCCGATTGCTGTTGCGTGATTAAACCTTCGTCGAAGACGCCGCTGTCGATGATCGCTTTGTTTTCGTTAATCGAACAAATCGGATTGCCGCCGGGCAAGGCAAATCTGATATTGGGTCCAGCCGGCGAAATCAGCGATGCGCTGTGCGCACATCTGGCTGTCCGAGTCATCAGTTTCACGGGGTCCACTTCGGTCGGAAAAAAACTCATTGCGGCTACCGCGCCGCACCTGAAGCGTCTGGCTCTGGAACTTGGCGGCAACGCACCGTTCATCGTGTTTGACGACGCCGACGTAGACCGAGCCGTCGATCAACTGATGGCCAACAAATTTCGCGGAGCCGGTCAAACGTGCGTGTGTGCCAATCGCGTGTACGTGCAGCAAGGCATTGCGGACGAGTTTACAGAAAAGCTGGCCGCTCGCGTCAACGCTATCAAGGTGGGTAACGGCATGGAGGCTGGCATCACAATGGGGCCGCTGATCGATCGCAGAGCTTTCGACAAAGTGAAACGACACGTCGATAACGCGATCTCACACGGCGCAGTGCGAGTCGCTGGTGCCGTACCGGTCGAACCGAAACCGAACGAGGGCTGCTTCTTCCCGCCCACTGTCCTGCGTGGTGTGAGGGCACAGATGGAATGCGTGAATGATGAAACTTTCGGCCCTGTGGCACCCCTCATCGAATTCCAGTCGGAAGCCGAAGTGATCGAAGCGGCAAACAACACCGAATACGGCCTTGCCGCCTATGTCTTCACCGCCAGCGACGAACGCGCCGCCCGAGTCATCCCACGTCTCAGCTTTGGCCATGTCGGTCACAACACCGGTTCCGGCCCGACGGCAGAAGCTCCCTTCGGCGGTATGAAACACTCCGGCTTCGGCCGTGAAGGCGGGCTCGAAGGACTCCACGATTACATCGAAACCCAAACTGTCCCGCGACCATGAAAACGCATGCAGCATATTTCTGCGAGCGGTGCGGCGTCAGCCCACCGGTACACCTCACGACTGGGCTGTTGACACGTTGGTCGTGCCAGAAATGGAACCAAAGTAGCCATCACGCTCCGCCGTGATGAGCATTTGTCAATCGACATTCATCAACCATGAACGAACTCCACGATCTGCCCCTGCATGAGCTGAAGGACATTCAGCGTGGGGGCTTTATTCGTGTGGCCCAGTTCCAGGCTCTTCACGGCGGAGCGTGACGGCTACTTTGCGATGTGCCCGTCACTGAGGCCGAACCCGGCGAGGACGAGCCCCATCGTGGCGGAAATCCACTTATTCCTCACCGTCCGAGCCGAAAGCACTCAAAAACTCGTCAGCCTCCTCATCGAAAATCTTCTCACGAAAGCAATACTCTTAACGTTTGCTGAGTAATGGAATGAAGCCGGGCCACCTGCACAACAACCTACGATTGAATGAGGATTTCTCTTCCTTCGATCTTGCTGTTCTCTGTGTACCTCTGTGTCCGCTGTGGTAAATCAATTCGTTAAAAAGCCGATTCGAATGGAGTCTGATTACGACGAATACTGAGTCCCAGGCTCGCCAGCCAACCGTGCAAGAACAACGCTCCTAGTTGTTCTCAACCTATCCTCAGCGTAAACTAGGTCTGCAAACGCCGCTTGACGCGCGAGTCATACGATTCTGCACAGTGAATCCGGAGACCGTCCAATGACCGATAACCCGTATGCAAGTCTGGAGCCTGTGAGCGACGGCCCGGTGCTGAAGAAACGACCACGAATTACATTCCTTAGGGTTTTCCTCGGGCTTGCCATTGTCTTTGTCCTCGCTGCTCTTCTGTTGCCCGCCATGCGGCGGGGGGGCGGCAGAGAAGCTGCGCGCCGCACGCAATGCAAAAACAACCTCAAGCAAATCGCGTTGGCGTTGCACAACTATGAATCCATCTACCATGTGTTGCCCCCCGCTTACACCGTCGATGCTGCCGGCAGACCATTACACAGTTGGCGGACACTGATCCTGCCATGGGTTGAGCAACTGGATCTCTACAACATGATCGACCTTTCCAAACCATGGGATGATCCGGCGAATGCGGAAGCGCTCAAGACCGTTCCGCACGTCTATCGCTGCCCCAGCGTGGCGCTGCCACCAGGCTTCACCAGTTACCTTGGCATTGTTGGCTCAAACGCCTGCTTTCATCCCACCGCACCCAGAGCGTTCTCAGAGATGACTGACGGCACTGGAAATACACTGATGGTGTTCGAAGTGGCTCAGGAACAGGCAGTCCACTGGATGGCTCCGCAGGACGCCAGCGAAGAGATGGTGCTGAATTTCGGAAAAGACGGCAAACTCAACCACACTGGCGGAACTCCGGCGGCTTTGGCGGATGGCAGCGTTCGATTTCTGTCGGAGAACCTGGATACGGAGACACTTCGGGCACTGATCTCCATTGCGGGCAATGACCGTGTCGGCGAGTTTTGAGCTTCCAATTCATCGCAACACGTAGCGATTCAACTCGTACGCTATCAGCGGCACCAGCCAGCATGTCCATGCCGCCAGTGGATAGACCCACGCAGCTTCGACTCCGGTGACCGTCGCCACGCCACCGATCAGTCTGAGCACCACGGCCGAGCACAACAGCACAAAGCAACGCTGCATCCAGCGTTGATGCTCAGCGAATCGCCGCTTCACCGCTGATCTCCAGCCGCGCGCAACACACATCCCGGTGGCGACGGCCAGTGCCGCAAACCCAGTGCCCGCGCTGGCACCGGTCTCCGCGTAAAATGCCATCCACAGGCCACTGGGAGCCACCAACAGCAGGACGCACGCCACCTGAATCCGCCCCAGAGACCGATGCCACGTTGGGAACCTCCGGCGAAATTGTTCGCTGATCAGAATCATTCCCAATATGAGCGAACAAGGACCGGACGTAATGTGCGTATAAAACGCCCATTGGTAGCCGCCAAAGAAATAGTGTGCTCGCCCTTGCAGAAAATCGGATTCAAAATTCGGCGGCATGTAATCGCGATAACTCAGCAACACGCCAACGACAATTTTGCAGATCAACATGCACATCAGCAGCGTCAGGATTCGCTGCAGTGTTGTTGTGTGGATCTTCAGCAGACCCTCGACAATTTTTACGTACCAAGAAGGCTGATTCATGATCTTGGTTATAGCACGCATCATATTCCGAGTCACGATCGTTCACGACCTAGCCCTTAACCAAGTAACGTCCTATCGGGCCAAATAGGAAGAAACACCAGGAATCCCTTGTGTTGACGGCGTATTGATGAATGTCGAAGCCCTCAACATCAATCATCACGGAGGGATTTCGAGTGAATCGTAGACAGAGTTCAGGGCG
>JAYUVA010000782.1:0-9024 GCA_043754375.1 Candidatus Kuenenia sp.
ATCGTGACTGCCTGTCGCCAGAATTTTCCCCTGATCCATCACCACGACACGCGTCACGAGATCAAGGAATGTACGATTCAACACATGGCTGATAATGAAAACCGTCCGATTCTTTGCAAAATCTTTGAGGACCGCATGAATCACCTCTTCACTTTGCGAATCGACGGCAGACGTTGCTTCATCCAGAATGAGAATCGCAGGATCTCGCAGAATTGCGCGTGCCAGTGCGATTCGCTGACGTTGTCCACCGGAGAGCTTGCCGCCTTTGTCGCCCACGATCGTGTCGAAGCCATCAGGCAGCTGTTTGATGAAGCTGGCTGCCTGAGCCTGAACGGCAGCTTCCTGAACCATCTCACGGGTGGCGGCGGAGTTTCCATAACGGATATTTTCGTAGATCGAATCATTAAAGAGGATTGTTTCCTGAGTCACAAACCCGATTTGACTTCGCAGATCACGAGTCCGGAGCTCTCGAATATCCACGCCGTCGATCAGGACACGACCTTCTCCGGGGTCCATGAATCTCGGCAGCAGGCTGAGGAGCGTGGATTTTCCCGATCCATTTCCTCCGACGACGGCAATGACTTCACCGAACCGCACATCCAGCGAGACGCCTTTCAGCGCCAGCGGTCTCTGATGGCCTTCCGCTTCCGTGCCATCATAGCGGAATGAGACATCCTGCATTGAAATCATCGAGAAATGTCGGATCATCATGCGCGGAGACTTTGGCTCAGGCACGATGGATATCTCATCGATCAGGTCAAATACGCGTTCACTGCCCGCCATGCCTCGCTTGACCTGTTCAAAAATGCCCGAGAGTTTTCGGACAGGATCCATCGTCCCGGCCAGTAACGCATAAAGCGTCGCAAGTTCGGCGATCCCCATCGGCTCAGCGGCCAACTTGATTCCAAGGATTGAATCCGTATTCCGAAGAACCAGATAGGCACCTGGCGCGAGGGCGGCAAAGACAGCAAGCACTCCCATGATCTCCGTGATCGGGCGAACCAGGGCCCCCAGTCGCACGATTTTCATCGAGCCTGTGTAATAGTCTCGATTGGCTTTCAGAAACTGCTTACGGTGTTTTCGAAAGCCCGAGAACGCAATGACGATTCTCGCTGATCCAAACGTTTCCGAGATACATTCATAGATCCTCGCCATGCTTTCCATCGTGCGATGAGAAGCACGTCGCAGACGTTTTCCAAAAAGGTTGAAGATCAGTCCCATCAGCGGAACAACAGTAATCGCCAGCAGAGTCAGCCGCCAGTTCACAAAGAACGCCATGGCCGTGCAGGCTCCGGCCTTCAGCGGTTCACGGACAAGTGTGACTCCAAATACACGAATGGCCATTGTCATCTGCTCAATGTCGTTGGTCATCCGCGACATCAGTGACGAGGTACCGATTCGATGCAGTGACTGATAGTCGAGTCGCAGGGCCGATCTGAAGCAATCCTGGCGGATGGAGTTCACGGTCAGTTGCACCACACTTCCCACCAGCATTTCCTGAAAATATGTGAACAGGCCTTTCAGGAAAGTGGCGGCCAGAAGCACTCCCAGAATCATGGCCATCGTGTCAAATTTGTCACGCGGTACGTACGGCAGCAATGACCGACGGACTTTCGTCAGCAGGAGCAGGCTGCGCGACTGTTCGCTGACGCGGTATTGGATCTGAGCACGCGACTTCACCTGATCCGCAGGAATTCCTTCCAGCCTTGAAGTGTCTGCCCCAATTGAGGTTTCGAGAGTCAGAATCTCACTATCGACGTAACCGTGCAGACTGTCGTTTTGAAACAAGACTTTGACGACCGGAAATGCGATCGACAGATTCAACGCCCAGAACACAGACACGATGATCGCGCAGACGACCGACAGCGCGAAAAGCCTGCGATATGGCCAGACATACGACCCAATTCTAACGAAATCATGCATTATGCAGTCCCTTGCGGCTTTAAAAAGGGGTCAGGAACCAATAGCCAAATGGCCCGAAGGGTGCTGCGCACTATTGGTTCCTGACCCCTTTTTAGAGCCCTTTTAGCCCAGGTACCGGGAACTGGTCAAGGTCAATGAAATCTGTGGTCTGGCGGTGTCTGACGACTCTCATTCTGCCGTTGACGGACTTCGATAAATGCGAATAGACTCTTTCGAAGAATTGGCGATGGAACACGCTGATACCGCACGCGGTTGGCAATGGCTCGTTTCACCGCGTGCCCAGCGGGCCGCGATTGTTCTATTTGAGATTTCGTATTTGAGATTTGAGATTTGAAATACGAAACGCCGGGCGTTGCCCACGCGGTTAAACGAATGTGTCATCCTGCACGGCCCGCGGTATACTCGGAATGGATTCGCAGTGAAGGCGAAAGATGACATGAACCTGATTGTGACGGACATGCATCCCCGTATTACCGGCGTCGGCTCAACGATCAGAACTCTCGCTCCGCATATCCACTCGATTGAGCCGATGGTCATGGTCTCATCAAGGACACTTCCTGGAATTCCGGCTTTCAGCATTCTGGCGGCCGTCGTGGCGTGTCTGAGACGGCCGACCAACAGACCATTTCGGATCTGGCATGCACGCCGAAATAAAGAAATGCTGCTGGGCCTGGTGATCAAGCATCTCTTCCGCGGCCGAATCCGCCTGGTGATGACCTCCTGCGCGCTGCGTCGGCATTCGTGGTTTCCGCGGCAGCTGTTGGCTGCAATGGATGCCATCATTGCCACCAGTGACGAGGCGGCAGGTTATGTCGATAACGTTGTGGCCACCATCCCACATGGAGTCGACTGCGATCGTTTTCAGCCTGCGCTCGATCGAGGTGCCACATTAAAATCGCTCGGAATCCCTGGGAAATACGGAATTTCAGTGGTAGGACGCATCAGGCCGGAAAAAGGCACGGATCTGTTTGTCGATGCCATGATTCGTCTTCTGCCGAAATACCCAGCCTTCACCGCCTGTATTGCCGGAAAGGCTACAGCAGAGCATGAGCTGTTTCGGCGTCAGCTTGTCGCGAGGATCGAAAAAGCGGGGCTCACGCATCGTTTCGTCTGGCTGGGCGAAGTCGCATACGACCGCATGCCTCAATTTCATTCCGCCATGTCGTTGTGTGTTGCTCCGGCCCGCTACGAAGGATTTGGACTTGTTCCTTTGGAAGCGATGGCCTGTGCCGTTCCGGTCGTGGCCACTCATACGGGCTGCTACCGGGACGTGATCGTGCCCGGTGTTCATGGAAGTCTGGTTCCCTGCAACGATGTTGAGTCGCTGACGTCCGCCCTCAACGATCTTATGGCCGCTCCTGAGAAGCTGTCGAAGCTGGGTGAGGCCGGTCGAAAGCGAGTGGAGCAGTCCTATTCTGCCAAGATCGAGGCGGCCCGAATTGTGAGTGTTTATCGTGAGTTATGGTCAAAAGCGGCATAATCAAGGTGAAGAGCAAAATTCCACAAAAACGGTTCGATCGAGCTCCGTCAGCGCAACATGTGTCGATTCGATACCGACTTCACCGCGAACTCGATATTGACCCAATTTCGTGAACCTGGATATCACTCCCCATCGAAAGACGATGATTCCTGAAAGGACGTTTCGGTCCCGCCTGAACTCAGGTCAGCAATCCACCGATTTCTAAGGTGTCCTCATGCTCAAAAAGATCCTGGCAGAATTCAATTTTCGCAGTGGCCGTCGGCACCATGATCCGGCAAAGCTGTCACTGGCTGCGAAACAGGATCGTTACAACATTCGCGCGGCTATCGAACTCAGCCGCCTTGGGTCGCCTGATGCACTCAGTCAGTCGCTGATGTTGACGCTTGCTGGCCTGAGAGATTGTGCCGTCCATCATAAGCTGGACGTCGAGGCCAGGGATTTTATAGAGTTGGTGGGACATGAACTGGAAAACAGTCGCGGACAATGTTTTCAGGATATTGCCGCGTTGTATTTTTCCGGCAAGAAGCGCGGCGGCTACTTTGTAGAAGTGGGCACTGGAAACGGCGAACAGTTGTCGAATACCTTTATGCTTGAAAAATGCTTTCAATGGCAAGGAATTTTGTTCGAACCGGACCGGCGATTCCATCAGTCGATCGGTCAGCTGCGGATCGCGAAACTGGATGACCGGCCTGCTTATTCCTGCGACGATAAATTGATGGAGTTTCTGGAAGTTTCGAATTCGGGTGAATTGTCAACGCTCAGCGAGTTTCGGCGTGCTGACGGAAGATCTCGAAAGGGCTCCCGACACGAAGTGCGCACTACAACTCTAAACTCGGCCTTCAAGCTTCATGACGCTCCTCGCGACATTGATTATATTTCAATCGATACCGAAGGTAGCGAATTGGAAGTGCTGCAGGGCCTGGACCTGAATTATCACAACGTGCGGTTTCTGACAATTGAGCACAACTTTGAAGACAACAAGAAAGAGGCGATTCAGGCCTACCTCGCACCGTTCGGATTCCGAACTGTGCTTGAGGCATTTTCTCACATGGACATCTGGCTTGTGAGATAGCGAAATAAAACATCAGGATCGAAGCATGGCCAGTGAAACACTTGTTTCCGGCAGGATCGAATCGCCGCGTTAAGGAAATCACACATGGTCGCTGAAGCCTGCATACTTTCACTTGATCGCGCTACCGAACGCCGATCGCAGGTGAACAGGACTATTGCCGCCTGCCCGCTTCCATGTACTGTTATTTCTGCGGTTGATGGAAGCCAATTGTCCGCCAGTGAAATTCACATCACATATCAAAGAAAACGGCATTCACCCACATACATCGCGGAATTGCGAAAGGCGGAAGTCGGTTGTTTCCTGACCCACCGCAAAGCCTGGCAAATGATCGCGAACGGGTCTTCAGATGTTGTGTTAGTTCTTGAAGACGATATTCAACTGCTGCAACCGCAATTCGACAAAGCGTTGGAGTTCGCCCTCGCAAATATTGAATCCGGCGACTATATCAAATTCCATGCGACCGAAAGTCGGACTCAGGCAACTGTTTTGAAGTCTGATGGATATCACACATTGATGTTGCCCGTCGTAGCGCCGCTCGGTGCAACATCGCAGTTGATCACTCGCAAAGCCGCTCAAAGGCTCCTGGACGCCTCTGTCGTCTTTGATCGACCGGTTGATACATTCATCCAGATGACATGGCTCACCGGAGTCCCTGTCAAAGTTGTCACTCCATCGCCTGTCTCCGAAATATCTGACACTCTTGGCGGAAGCATGATTTCGGGAACGAAAACGACGCTCACCCGACTGCGTCAGGAACTGTTAAGACCATGGTACCGCCTGCAAATTGCTGCACTATCGCACCTCCGCCGGGAATTCCGCTGATCGGAGTGACGAACCGGGGCTTAACAAGCTTGAATGACCAACATCGTTCTACTGGCGCTATTTCGGCAGTTCAGCAGCCCTGGCGCGACCTGCTGACATTTCAAGAACCTGCAACGACAGGTTCTAAAGCAAACATGCAGGTTACGAGTAAGACGCCCCCTGGCAGCGAACACCGGGACACTTGGGGTTGACACTCCCTGCAATGATTCAATAGCCTCAACCTGACGAGTTATGCCAGCGACTTTGTTCATTCATGTGCCTGCAGCCGAACGGTCGGAGTGATTTAATGCTCATCAAGTTTTTGAATCGCGTCCGTAAAGGTCTCAGACTGAGATCAGTTCCCCGTGAACACATTGTGGGGCGACATCAGATCGTATTGCCTCCTGAACATCGGCTCGACGTGTTTCAGCAGCACTGGAAGAAGTATGACTGCGCATTAGGTGAAATTGCACGCCTCGTGCTGCGTAAGTATCCGCACGCGACTGCCGTTGATATTGGCGCCAATATAGGAGATTCCGCAGCACTGATCTGCAAGCACGACGACTTTCCGGTCCTCTGCATCGAAGGGAACAAATCGTTTCTCCCCTTTCTTAAAGCCAATATCTCGCGCCTTGGACCTCATGTGGAACTTGAGGAAAGTTTTGTTGCAGACGATCAGACCCGCATTACAGAAGCAAAAATCGATACGCGAAACGGAACAGCATCAATCGCTCATGCCGTTGGAACTGAAGAAATTGGTCCGCAAACTTCGACAAAACGGCTGCAGGCCATCGTGGAACAGCGTCCTCGATTTTCCCATGCGAAGCTGCTGAAGATCGACACCGATGGATTTGATTTTTCCATCATTTGCAATGCGACAGATTTTATTGAGGCCTCGCGGCCGGTGATTTTCTTTGAGTATTATCTCAACGGACTTCCAAACGAAGAAGACCAGTCCCTTGCAGCAATTGAGTCTCTTTTCAGCCTCGGATACCACCGGCATCTGATCTACGACAATTTCGGCAACTTCATGATTTCTGTGAATTCCCGCGACCGCTTTGTTGAACTCAACTCATTCCTGCGATCGAACATGAGAAACGGTGTCGCCATCTACTACCTTGACGTTTGTTCTTTTCATGATAGCGATGCGGATCTGCATGAACAGCTCCGCAACCTCGAAATCGATTCCTGTCGAACCGGAAGCAGAGAAGCTGCATAGCAAATGTTTGCAGCGGCAGAGAACGCTGTCTCAAAGAAGCATGGCTCGAACGACAGTGCTGTCTCGCAGCGTTTTTCCTGATCTAAAGGTTTTTTGTTTCTATAACGAGTATTTGCAGCATGAATCTAGGTGCATCTATCCGGCGGTCGTACCGCAAGTTGCGAAGGAAGAATCGAAGTGGCGACCTGGATTCGTACGATCTGATCAGCGCGGTGCAAAAGCTGAAGATGCTTCAGGCTAAACTGTTGACTCGACAGATCGCAACACAAGGACTCCTGCCGAAACTTTCATTGGCCGAGTTCAGCGTTTATTCGCAGTTTGGTGAAGACGGAATTATTCAATACCTTGTGGAGCAAGTGAAAGACCTGCCAGAATCGTTCATTGAGTTTGGTGTGGAAACATACACTGAAGCAAGCACCAGATATCTGCTCGAAAACAATAACTGGCGTGGCCTGATCCTGGATTGTGATTTCCAGGCAATGGAGGCGCTGTGCACGGAATCTGTATTCTGGAGACATGATCTTACGGCCGTTGGTGCATTTATTGACTGTGACAATGTGAATCACTTATTCACGAATCACGGCTTCACCGGCAGAATTGGGCTGCTGAGTATTGATATTGACGGCAACGACTATTGGGTCTGGGACAGCATAAATGTCGTTGACCCCGTGATTGTCGTCGTGGAATACAACAGCGTCTTCGGGCCGTCAATTGCAGCGACAATCCCATACGATCCGGGATTCAGCCGCGCGAAAGCACACTATTCCATGCTGTACTGGGGTTGCTCACTTGGTGCTCTTTGTCGGCTGGCACAAAAAAAGAATTACTCACTTGTGGGCTGTGACAGCGCGGGCGTTAACGCATTTTTTGTTCGCAACGATTCACTTGGCCAGTTACAGGCACTTTCGCCTGAAGTCGGGTATGTGTCATCTCGTTTACGGCAATCCCGTGACGAAAAAGGGCGTCTGAGTTTCCTGAGTTTCAGTGAAAGCCAGCGTCTGCTCGCGGACTCGCTCGTATTCGATGTGACATCCGGTCAAGTTGTACGACTTGCCGATCTGCTCTAGTGCTCTGTCAGGCTGCTTTGAGGAATGTGAGATACGATGCGAGTAGTCTACGACGGGGCAATTTTCTCGATGCAGCGGGTTGGCGGGATCAGCAGGTATTTTTCTGCGCTCTTTAACTATCTTCCTGATGATGTGGATGCGTCGTTATTGGCGATGTCCGGGAGCAACCTGCATCTGGATCGCTGCTATCCTCGTTTAAGAGTATTGCCGATCTTGGGCACTTCGCTGCCCAAACTGATGTCACCGGTGCAGCGTTGGCTTGATCGAAAGAAAGTGAATCGAATCGACGCAGGACTCGACGCAGAAATTGCTCATTGGACCTATTATGTCGGTCTTCAGCGACGACCTGTGCAACGCAAGCGAGGTTGCGTTCAGGTTGTTACCGTCTATGACTTGATCCATGAGATTTTCCCGGAGACGGATCGCAGCGGAAGAGAAGTTGGATGGAAGCGGCAAGCATTAAATGAAGCCGATTTAATTATTTGCATATCTGAAACGACGCTGAGAGACCTTAAGAACTGGTATCCGGATGTCGCCAGTCGTGCGATCGCAATTCCGCTGGGAAATCCCATAGAAGGGGTCACCGCAGCAGCAGTACCGCCGCACTTGTGTTCCCGTCCATTTGTGCTGTTTGTTGGAGGCCGGAGTGGGTACAAGAATTTTGGTGTCGTGGCTTCTGCATGGCAGGAGGCTCGACAGAGACACCCGCAACTGCAGTTAGTGCTCGTCGGCAGCAAGATGAAGGCCGAAGAAGTTGCGAGGTGGCGTCTTAGTAATGCGGGCGTCAATCTTCACCAATTGGGTCACGTAGATGACAACGTTCTGGCCGGATTGTATAGGGCGGCTGCTGCGTTTGTTTTTCCCTCAAAATATGAGGGATTCGGCCTGCCAGCCGTGGAGGCTATGTCCTGTAGTTCCTTACTCCTGGCTGCTACAGGTGGCTCCCTGCCTGAGGTCATTGGAACCGGAGGAGTCTTTTTCGATCCGGACAGCTCTGAGCAATTAGCCAGCCTTCTATGTGATGCAGTGGATGGCGCATCGTACCTTTCTTCAGTAAGAAAAGACGGACTGGAGCGTTCAAAATTGTATTCATGGAAAAGCACAGCAGCTCAGACCTATGCTGCTTATCGAGACGCGATTCAGACATCAGGGGTTTAACATGGCAACTGCCACACAAGGCAATCAATTACATACGGATCGAAGCCAATCCTGCTGCATCTGTTCATCTGACGTTGACACGTTTGGGGCAGGCGTGGTTCTAGGGGCCTATGACATCAGATATTTTCGATGCAGCTTCTGCGGGTTCGTTCAGACAGAGAATCCTTACTGGCTGAATGAGGCTTATGCAAGTCCAATTGCGTCACTCGACCTTGGACTACTTGGGCGTAACTTCCGCCTTGCAGAGATTACTCGACGAATCCTGACGCGAGTTCTTAAAACATCCGCCCGCTGCCTTGATTAC
>JAYUVA010000783.1:0-3201 GCA_043754375.1 Candidatus Kuenenia sp.
TTGATTGAGTCGTTTAACCCTGAGCCGCAGGCGACGGCGTGTGCAGAAACCGTCGCCTGCGGCTCAGGGTTAAACAAGACGGCGTACTTTGCAGACTAATTCAACACCCCGCTTGCGACCACAGGTGAAACGATTCGATGAACTTATCGAAGATCGATGTAACATTGTGCCGCAATTGACGCATGGATGCCATTCATGGTTCATAGATTCCCGAGTCTTCGACGATCGACTACGATTCACCTTTGTGGCAAAAAAGGGAGCGCATGGAAGGTCTGGTCAAATTCAGAAACTGGCTGCTGCTGGCGGCGGTGTTGACACTGGTTGTGTGCATCCCGATTGCCGAACGACTGACTTTTGATCAGACGATCGAGTCGTTCTTTCCGCCTCATAATCCGGATATCCAGCTACTTCTCCGGTCACGCCAGGATTTTGGCGGTGACGAATTTGTCATCGTCGCATGGCAGGAACAGGGGCTCATCCGGACCAATCCGGAAAACGACATTCCCGAACTGAGTGAGGCAGCCACCAGTCATATTACTGAGATGTCTCAGAAACTCAGCGAGCTGCCCGGCGTCGATAAAGAACGCACGCGGGATCTGGAACGATTTCTCAGGAAGTCACCGTACAATAAGAACACCCGTCAGAAAATGCTGAAACTGTTTGACGGAGTGTTGATTGGTCCTGACCAGCAGTCGACCGCGATCGTGCTGCAGCTATTGTCTGCCGGAAATTCTCCGGTCTCACGCGGCGAAACGGTCGCGGCAATTCGCGAAACGGTGGCGGCTACAATTCCGGGGGCGGCCGTAGCTGGCGAAGCCGTGCAGATCCAGGACATGTTCAACCTCGTCGAACGTGACGGGAATATTCTCTACATCGCGTCACTCGGCGTCCTGTCCATTATGCTGCTGGTCATCTTCAAAAGTCTGCGCTGGGTGGTGGCGTCGGTCGGGATTGTGATTGCCTCGGTCACCTGTACGCGCGCGGCACTGGTCATCGCGGGGGCTCAGCTGAGCATGGTCAGTTCTATGCTCAATTCCCTCGTGACCGTCATTTCGATAAGCACCACAACACATATCATCGTCCATTACCGAGAACTGCGATCTGAACTGGATCAGAACGCGGCAACGTTGCGAACGCTGCGGGAATTGTGGCATCCTGTAATGTGGACCGTGATCACGATCGCGATCGGTTTCGCGGCCCTGCTCGTTTCGGACATCGTTCCGGTCCGCAGCTTCGCGATTATGATGACGCTGGGCACACTGATGGTGCTGGTCATCTCGCTGGCAGTATTGCCCGCGACCTTTGCGTCCGGTTCGCATGTGCCGATTCCGGGTCGAGTCCGCATGGAAGATACTCTCGACCGACTGCTCGACAGGATGGCTCACCTGATTGATCGCCATCCCATTGGCACATCGATCTGGTGTCTGGTGCTGACGGGCGTGACGGCTCCAGGTCTATTCTTCATGCAGGTCGAAACCGATTTCAGCAAGAACTTTCGCGAATCATCCCCGATCGTGCAGTCATTGAAGTTCATCGAGACCCATCTGGGGCCGGCGGGTTCGTGGGACGTGTCGTTCGATGTGCCGGACCCGATCACGACCGAGTTCCTGGACAACACCCGCGAACTGACCAATCGACTGCACGAACTTTCCGCAGAGGGAATTGAGCTGGATGTGTTGTCGCTCAACGACGGTATCGACATTCCGCCGCGGCTGGGTAATGCGGTGAAACGGCTGAACACGTTTATGAATAAGCAGCCAGAGCTCGTGGAAGGATTTTACAATCCCGATCGACATCGGATGAGAATCGTGCTGCGTTCTGCAGAACAGCAGCCGACACATGTCAAGCTGGCTCAGATTCAGCGGGTCCGCGATGTCGTGGCAAGTCATTTTGACAAGCAGCATGCGATCGATACCGAACGCGCTCATGCAGCGCTCGTTGCAGGTAGCGAAGCGGGTACTGCCAGTGTCTCAGCGCCGCCCAAACAGTCTGCGACTGCATCCGGATTGTTCGTGCTGATGGCCCACATTATCGACAGTCTGCTGACAGATCAGATCCGCAGCTTCACGTGGGCATCCATTGGAACAGTCGTGTGCATGTGGGTTGCGTTTCGCAGCCTGCGCATCGGGCTGATCTCGCTGGTGCCCAATGTGTTCCCGATCGCCCTTGTCACCGGATCGCTGGGACTGCTGAATGTGCCCGTGAACATCGGCACCGCGATGATTGCCAGCGTCGCGATGGGATTTACGTGTTCAGTCCACTATATCGAGGTGTTTCAGAAATCACTGCCGAAAGTCGGCGTGACGCGGGCGTTGCAGATCGCGCAGTCCGGCGTCGGCAAAGCCGTGGTGCTGGCTCATATCGCCCTGGTTGCGGGATTTATGGTACTCACCGTGTCGGAATTCATCCCGCTGGTCTACTTCGGTGGGCTGCTGAGCCTGTCAATGATCGGTGGCCTCATCAGCGACCTTGTGCTGCTACCGCTGCTGCTGCGGTGGACAACGAAAGACCCGACGCGACGTAAAAAAATCGCCGGTAACGGACCAACTTCCAACGAGTGCGAAGTCCATGCTTGATATGGACTTACTCGCAATGATGCAGCGCGATTAGGCAATACGCTGTGACAAGGTTCGGGTCGCCTTCGTACCAGCGGTCGGCGGGATTCGTCCAGCTTCCATTGGGTTGCTGCAGCGATGCCAGCTTCACCGTGAGTTCCTGCTTCCAGTCGTGTTTGATTCCCGCCGCATCTTCAAACTCAGCGCCCCCGATAACAGACATAGTTTTTGCGAACGTATGGAAGTAGTAATACAGACCCTGCTGACCCATGTTCGGGTTTTCTTCGAGTGTGTAGTGTTTGCGAATCCAGTCGGTGGCTGCTGTAACACGCGGATCACCTTTGCCAACGCCTGCATAAATCATGCTCTTCAGGCCGGCATACGTAATACTGCCGTAAGACTTGTGACCGCCATTTTCCGTTTCGCCCGCTTTCGATTCTCCGCCCCTGGCCGGCGTGTAGATGAATCCTCCGTCGTTCACCTTGCCCGCAAACGGCAGCTTGTTGTGTTGTGATTCCAGGTTCTGCGCGCGAGACACAAACACCAAAGCCTTCTGCATGGCTGGATCGTCTTCAGCCACGCCGGCCTTCTTTAACGCTTCGACCAGGAACTGTGTGTTCGACATGTCGGGGCGTTGCTTGCTGTC
>JAYUVA010000784.1:0-2973 GCA_043754375.1 Candidatus Kuenenia sp.
TTTAGAAAGTAGCAGGCACTTTCCAAGTGCCGTAGCCCTGAAAATCGCTGAGAATGCGGACGGCACACGGAGTGCGCCTGCTACTTTTAAGGTAAACCAAGTGCCATTCGGCGCTAGCCGCCGGTTTTTGCAGGCGAATTGCCCTGCGGCTAGCGGTCTGTTGATTTCATCGTTTAACCCTGAGCCGCAGGCGACGGCGTCACCGGAAACCGTCGCGTGCGGCTCAGGGTTAAACAAATTTGCTGGCTGTGCATACTCAATCAACAGACCACTGGCCAACCCGGTCGGCGCTGCTTGCTGTCGGCAAGATGATGGCTGCGCATGATTTTTAAAAAAATCAAACACAATTTCAAAACCAGCCACAAGCGCCCACTGGATCCGAGTGTCGATAATAAATTCAGAGAGCACTCAAGACCCGGAAAAACACAGGCTTGCAGCGATTCCTCGCGTTCCCAAAACCAGCTTAAAAGCACTTACTGAACATTCACACCTCTGCTGGTTTTGAAGCGCCCATGAGTGGCTGGTTTTGAAGAGCCCAATGCACAACAACAAGGATTGAAACTGCATCAGTCTGAGGCTGCCGGTTTTCAAATTGCGGGCTTCAAGAGCCCGATTGTACACGGCGGCCAAAACACTTTTCGCGAAGCAGCGGACCAATTTTTCGAACAAACAAAGTCTCTGACTCAATTCTCGCTGACGCTGATTCATCTGCGGGTTCTGCAAGGACGCAGTTTTGAATGATAACCAACGGGAGCAGTGTGATCGGAGTCCGGTTCATCGCACTCTCCATCAATCACCCGATTCGTTCAACGGCAATGGTCGTTACAGACGACTCTTGCGTGACGTCCACGGCATGTCGAGTTCTTTGAGGTGTTTGGTCAGAAACTCGGTGATATCGGTGTTTGTCGGATCTGCAAATCGACCCTCCAGGAATCCTTCAGCAGTGATCTCGCCTGCGACTGGTGTGTACTTGCGCGCGTTCTTGAATTGTTCGTCCTTGATTTCAACGGCTTTGAAAATGCGATCTGCGTTACGAGCATCGTCTTTCACATCTTTCGAAGCAATCACATGCACTGCGACCGGAAGCACTCTGATCGCCTTCATGATTGTATTGGAATTGATACCTTTCACGGTGGCATTCGGACTGTACATGATCAACGCCCGAACGTCCTGTCCACGAGGCGTACTGGTCTCCAGAGTCGGGCCGTCCGGATACGGCTTCCTTTCCCAATCGGCGACCGTGGCAGCAGCCGCAACCATGGCGCTGGAACCGACGGCCACCATGCCCGTCTTGCGGATGTTGAGTTTTCCATTCTGATGTTCGCTGAGCAGGAAAGTTTTGACAGCATCCATATCTGACGTTGTCATGACGACGTAGTCAGTGGGTGTCATCCTGAGCAGCGGCGATTCAGGTGCGGTCGCTTCCGGAATACTGTCGCCATGCTTTCTCAAATCCACAGCGACAACCGCGAAGCCACTCTTTTGAAGTGCGATCGCAGTGTTTTGCCAGACACGGCGATTCCGAGCGTCTTTCTTGTCAGGCCCTTCAGCGCCTGCCAGCAGGATGATCGCCGGCGATTCCTTCCCGGCAGCAGATTCATAATACGTCGCATGGATCGGCCAACCGTCGGACGCGGCGAATATCTCTTCACGAGTGTTCGACTTTCCCGGCGGCTGCGCTGCCGTCTGAGCGCAGCAGTCACTGCCAGTAAGACAGAATGCAGTCAGCAGAGCAAACAGTTTCAGGTGGACTGAGATTGCAGGATAAACTGGCATCGAAAAAACTCCCTTGCGAAAAACGACCGGATCTCAGCTTGGTTGCTGCAAAATCCGAAGTAGAGATTCGGCGGTCGAACGAACAGTCCCGCACTGATGCTGTATTCTTTGCGTTCGCCACCCTTCGTCAAGTCCTCAACGTGACTTCAGGGGAAATCGGTTCAACTCACCTGCGAAGATTGGCCATCAATTCGGATTGCGAAAGCGAGGCAAGGCGGAGAGCCCTCCCCGATCGCCAAACATATTGTGAATAATGACGGGACGCATCAGGCTACGAACCGGAAGTCTCACGCAATCAGGCCGAATTCATCAGTCGATGGCCGATGTCGCACTAATAACGGACAAGATCCGATGCTGTCTCCAGTCCAAGTTCCTGGACAAGCTCCTGTGCCTTTGACACCATCATTTTGAGCTCGCTTTGCAGGGCAAGAAACTGCCAGCCCTCACGGATGCGGTGCTGAACTTCCGCGATTTCCTGGCAGTGAATTCCGACCGGAGTTCCCGTTTTTTTTCCGGCAGCAAGCACACGCTGAAGCATGGCTTCAAATTCTTCAGCGGACGGTTCCGTCCCGTCAGGCTTTTTCATCTGCCAGAACAAATCATTCGGCCCTACAAAGATCGCATCAACTCCGGGAAGGCTGTAGATCGCTTCAGCATTGGCGACTCCTTCGGGCGACTCAGTCTGCAGGATGACCAGAATCTCATCGTTCGCCCGACGATAGTATTCGCCAGTGCCCGTCTGAAAATTCTGGGCGGGAATACTGCCGCCGATCGAACGATTTCCCTGCGGCGGATACTTTGCTGCGGCAATCGCGATCTTTGCCTGTTCGACCGTGTTGACCATCGGCACAACGACGCCCCAGGCACCGCCGTCCAGCACACGTTTAATCAGATCGTGATCACCACGCGGGACTCGGGCCAACGGCACGCAGCCAGCATCAGCAATCACGGCGAACATCAGCGATGCCATCTGCCAGTCAATTGGCGAGTGTTCCAGATCCACGGTCAGCCATGGGAACCCGGTTCTGGCCATCAGCCGTGCCGTGAACACATCACCGAATGACAGCCATGTACCGACCTGAGGCTGTCCGGCCGCAAGCGCGGCCTTCACGGGATTTGTTTTCATGTTCTGGATCGTCCTGTACTTTCAGAGAAATATTGCCAGCGGATTGATGGTTCATTGATTCGAGTAGGGTG